>JAABTT010000003.1 GCA_011389765.1 Desulfohalobiaceae bacterium S24
AACCTCGGGGGGCTGCCAGCGCAAGAGATGGAGATAGCCAAGCAGGCGCTTCTGATTGTCCGGCGCCGGCAACTTTTTTGGATCTTCAGAGCTTTCAGACATAGAGTATTGAAGATTTAAGATTGAAGATATAACATTGCTGAATACAAGAAAATCAAGGATTTATCACGACTTGCGTTGCCAAAATTAGGGGAAAAACTTTTGAGACGCGATACTAGCGAAAAAGCGTCTGCGACCGATCCGGCCCCACAGACACAATGGCCACCCTGGTTTTCAGGACGTCTTCGATGAGCAGGATATAGTCCCGAGCCGCCCGGGGCAGTCCTTCCCAGGATCGCACGCCGGCAACATCTTCGGCCCATCCCGGCAAGCTCTGATAGATCGGTTCCACAGCAGACAGCCCGTTTTCCTTTTGAGGAGGATGCGCAAGCTCCCGGCCCTCATGCCTATAGGCCATACAGACCTTGATTTCAGGCAACCCGCTGAGCACATCGAGTTTCGTCAAGGCAATCTCATTCGGCGCATTCAAGCGCACCGACTCTTTCAAAAGAGCCAGATCCAGCCAGCCGCAGCGTCTTTTCCTCCCGGTGGTCGCCCCGAATTCCGACCCTTTTTCCTGCAGATAAACCCCGGTTTCATCAAGGAGTTCAGTGGGAAAGGGGCCGGAACCCACTCGAGTGGTGTAGGCCTTGACCACCGCCATGACCTCCCGGGCCAGGATTGGACCGCAGCCGCTCCCGGCCGAGGCATTCCCGGCCACTGTATTGGAAGAAGTCACAAAAGGATAGGTGCCGTGATCGATATCCAGGTGCGTGCCCTGGGCCCCTTCGAAAAGGATCAATTCCCCTTTGGCGGCTCCCTGCTCCAGCTCGGATGAGACATCGGTCAAATAGGGGGTCAGTTTCTGCGCATACGGCTCTATCCTCTCCCACACCTCTTTGGGGGCAAGCGGCTTGACCTGGTAATACTTTTCGAAAAGGACATTCTTCTCCAAAAGTCCCTGCTCGATCTTGCGCAGCATAAGATCCGGATCGCTGAGATCCACGGCTCTGATGCCGATTCGGGCCGCCTTGTCTTCATAGGCCGGTCCGATTCCCCGTCCGGTGGTCCCGATCTTTTCCGGTCCGGATTTCTGTTCCTCTCGGAGCGAATCCAGCTGTTTGTGATAGGGCATGATCACCTGCGTCTTTCGGCTGATCTTCAAGCGCTCGGGACCGGCGGCAATCGAGAATTCACGGAGCTTATCCACTTCGGCGCAGAAGACCTGCGGGTCAAGCACAACGCCGTTTCCAATCAGACATTTTTTCCCCTCATGTAGGATGCCGGAAGGGATCAGGTGGAGAATCAATTTCTGCTTCCCGACCACCAAGGTATGCCCGGCATTGTTGCCGCCCTGAAAACGGACGATGATATCCGCGGATTCGGTCAGCAGATCGACAATTTTGCCTTTTCCTTCATCGCCCCACTGAGCGCCGATGACAACGGTATTTTTTGACATGATGCGGTTTTCTGGCTTCATTTATTCCTGCTCCGGATTGTGTTTTTTCTTTTTGAAATCAAGGATCTTCGCAGATTTTTTCGCCTTTTTCTCCGGCAGTCCGGACAAACCCGCCAGCCCCTTTTTTCCCGGCGGGACAATTTTCTGGGGATGCATCCGTCCCTTTTTCGAATCGGCCCACTTCAGATTAAAGAGCTGGTTTTTCCAATGAACCGTCTGAATGATGCCCAGCACAAGCACCCCTGTTTCCCATTTTTTGGTGGGCTCGAAATGTTTCACGATATCGTGATATTTTTCCCACAACTGCATCAGTGAGGCCTCGTCAAAGGACTGCAGCTCCTTTGCCATTTTTTCCAGCCGTCGCTCCACTTCAGTCCTCCATTTTTCAATTCACGATCCAAGGCCGAATCGAGCCTTTCATCTCCAAACAGGCTACCGGCAACAGTTTTGGCAATAATTGCCACCGCACATGTCTTCTGATACACTTTTATTCTTCAGCAGACAAAAAAACCCATCTCTTCATTTCAACATCTTTTTTGTCTGTCAAGTAAAAAAAGGAGCGAACATCATGAGCAAACTCCAAAAAATGTACCATTCTCTCCAAAAGGACCCTTTTCCTGAAAACTTGCGCATCAGCCTGGGTGACCGGGATCTGGCCTATACAAAACAGACCTGGCTGATAGACGGCAGCAGCAAGGGACTGCGCTATGGAGAGAACCCTGATCAGCCCGCAGCCATCTATGCCCATCGCCAGGGCGATCTGCAGCTCGGAGGGGTTGATTTCCGCCGGCCCGGACTCAAGCTCCTCTCCGGACTGCAGGCGGAAGACATGCTCCAGTCCGGCAAGCATCCCGGAAAAATCAATATAACGGATGTGGACAACGGGATCAACATCCTGCAATACTTGAGCGCCAAACCGGCCGCAGTGATTTTAAAACACAACAATCCCTGCGGCGCGGCCTGGTCGGATCAAGGCATTCTCACAGCCCTCAACGAGGCCTATTTCAGCGACCGCATCGGGGCCTTCGGAGGCGCCGTGGTGCTCAACAGACCCCTCAGCAAAGAGGCGGCCGCCTTCATGAGTGAACTCTATTTTGAAGTCGTGGCCGCCCCGGGATACGAAGCCGGAGCCTTCGATCTTCTCCAACAGCGCCCAAACCTGCGCATTTTGAAAATGCCGGGTCTTGCGGACTTGGAGTCCTTGAGCGCGACACCCTATCTGGATTTCAAGTCACTGGTGGACGGAGGACTCATTGCCCAGTTCTCTTTTCGAAACAGTATCCGCAGCGACGAGGACTGGCTGCCGGCCCAGACCGAACAGGACGGCAACACTGTTCTCGCCAGAAAACCCACCCCCCAGGAATCCGAGGATCTGCTTTTCGCCTGGGCGGTTGAAGCCGGCGTCAGCTCCAACTCGGTCATCTTCGCCAAAAACGGATCAACCGTGGCCATAGGCACCGGCGAGCAGGACCGGGTCGGCTGTGTCGATCTGACCATTTACAAAGCCTCGATCAAGTTTGCGGACAAGCTCAGCTTTGAAGAAACCGGCCTCTCGCTGTACCAGCTCAGGACCCAGGCCAAGCATGACGAAAGCTCTGCCAAAATCCTGGAAAGCATTCGGCAGCGGACCAGAATCGCCCAGAACGGACTGGCCGGTTCAGTAGTAGTCTCGGACGGGTTCTTCCCTTTCCGGGACGGGGTCGACCTGATCATTGAACAGGGAGTCACGGCCATTGCCCAGCCCGGAGGCTCAGTTAATGACCGTGAAGTCATTGAGGCCGTAAACGAAGCCGATCCCCAGGTCGCCATGGTTTTTACGGGGCAGCGTTCCTTCAAGCATTAATCAAGACAAAAGACGGCCATGCCTTCATACAGCATCACCCCGGGCACCCTGGTTGAATATATCCACGATAATCAGCCTCTGCTCGGATTCGTCCAGGAAGAACAAGGACGCCAATTCAGAATCCTGAACAGCAACAAACGGCAGGTCAAATTGAGCCTGCCCAGGATTCTGCCCTGGGTCGGTCCAAAGTTTTCCAGCGATCTGTCCAGATCGGAAACCCTTGAAAAGCTTCAGCACCACCAGAGCAAACGCCAGGAAATCCAAGAGTCCATAGATCCGTCCTCGATCTGGGAAATTTCTGCTGAAGAGGTGAGCGAGGGCACAGTCGAGTGGTTTGCCGATCTCCTCTGGAATGACCCCAGTGAAGATCAGATCGCCGCCCTGGGACGGACCCTTCTCGAAAACAAGGCCCTGTTCAAATTCCAGTCCCCGAATTTCAAGATTTTTGATGCAGAAACCGTTCAGATAAAACTGGCTGAGCAGGAAGCCCAGAAAAAGAAACGCGCCCTTCTGGCCCAGGGACAATCTTTTATCCACGCCCTCTGGAAAAAGATGCAGGCCGACGATCCGGCGCCTCTCCCGGAACTACCCGCAGACATCGAGGCCGAACTCAAGTCCGTTCTTCTCTCCGGGATCAGGGATCCGGAAGACCGGGACTTTCTCACCACCTGGAAAATCCTGAGCAAAGGACTGCCTGACGACCCCCATCTTCCCCTGCTTCTTGCCCAGGCCTGGGGTTTGCTTCCCAGGCACTACAACTTCCTGTTGGATCAGGCCGATTACGAATGGGGCGACGCGTGGAGCAAAGACTTTACCCGGAGCATTGAAACGCAGATTCAGACGGTGCAGCAACTGCAAGAGCCCCCTGAATCTTTGGATCTGATCAGCATAGATTCGCCCAGCACTTCAGATATCGATGACGCCTTCACGGTTCAAGACACGCCCGAAGGCTACCGGCTGATCCTGGCCCTGGCCTGTCCGGTCGTCGCTTGGGAATTCGGCTCCAGCCTCGATCAAAAAGTACTGCAGCGTATCAGCAGTCTCTATCTTCCGGAAGGCTCTGCCCATATGCTGCCCCAAAAACTGGGAACAGACGTCTTCAGCCTCCATGCCCGTGAATTGAAACCGGCTCTGCTCTTCGAAGCCCGGTTGGATGCCGGGGGCCGCCTTCTGAACATGGACTTCAGAACAGCCTGGATACGAATCCGGGAGAACAAGACCTATGCCCAGGTCGAAGAGGAATTGAATGCCGGATGCGAGCCGGTCCTCGATCTCGGTCTAAAACTGGCTGAAAAGAGACGGGAGCAGCGAATCAAAAACGGCGCGGTGATTATTGAACAAGACGAACCGGAGGTCCGTCTGGAGCCCCTGTCCGACGACTATACCGTCAGCATCCGGGAACCCGGCCGCTACGACCGGGCCCAGCTCATTGTCAGCGAGTTTATGATCCTGGCCAACTATGCTGCTTCCCGCTGGGCGATGGACAGAGACCTTGCCCTGCTCTTCCGCACCCAGAATATTACCCTGCCCAGTGACCGGGCCGGCATTTGGAAAGATCCGGTGGACATTTATCACTTGATACGGGAGTTGAGCAGTGCAAAAATCAACACCGACCCCAAACCGCACGCCAGTCTCGGGGTCAGTTCCTATGCCCCCATCACTTCGCCCCTGCGCCGCTATCCGGATTTTTTGAACATCGCCCAAATTCAGGCGCAGCTCCGGACCAACAGCCCGCTTTGGTCCAAAGAGGAACTCGAAGCCAAGCTCCCCTACCTCAGTGTCCGTCTCCAAGCCGTGACCCATGTCCAGCGCAACCGGTCACGGTACTGGAAGTTGCTTTATTTTCAAAGACATTGTAAATTAAGGACTTGGCCGGGGATCGTCGTGGGGATCAATGACAAGCAGGTCACGCTTTCTTTGCCCGCAGAGCAGATGCTGGTATCAGGCCCCAAAAAAATCTTCAATGAAAAAATCGCCCTTGGTGATCGCTACACTCTCAAATTAGGGAAAATCAGTCCCTTTCATGATGAAATAAAAATTGTGAATGCCTGGGAGGAATCATGACTGTATTTCTGGCCTGTACTGTCTGGCTGGGCTTGAGCTATGTGATCGGCTCCGTCCCTTTCGGCCTTATTGTTGCCAAAATCTGGTGCGGTGAAGACCCCAGAGAGTCCGGCAGTCAAAATCCAGGCGCTACCAATGTGGCCCGTCTCTGCGGCCTGCGCTTCGGCCTGGCAACCTTTTTTCTGGACCTGGGCAAAGGTTTTGTGCCTGTGATTCTCGGCATGACCTTGAGTGGTTCCGCTTTCTTTCTCAGCCTGACCGGCCTGGCCGCCATTCTCGGGCATATGTATTCGGTCTTTTTGAGCTGGAAAGGCGGAAAAGGGGTTGCCACAACCATCGGCGTTTTTGCAGCCCTCACGCCCACCCCTTTCTTTTGGAGCCTCCTGCTCTGCCTCTTCTGCATCTGGCTCACCGGCTACATTTCCGCGGGATCTTTGACCCTGGTCCTGATCCTCCCCCTTTTCATTCTCCTGAGCGGAGCTATTGCCTTTCTGCCTCTGAGCCTGATCATCCTCGTGCTGGTATTTCACAAACACCGCGGAAACATTCTTCGCCTGGCCAAAGGGGAAGAGCACTCCTGGAGGCAGGAGCGGGGGACCTGAAAGGATGCTTTTTTATTTTCAGCCTAAGATAAACATCTTCGGAGCAGGAAATGACCGCTGTTTACACCCATGCGCCCCTGAAACTCGCCCCCGGGCAGACCGCGGTCATCGGTCCTGAGACCGATGCGCCTCTAGCTGCTCAATTGATGCTCAGCGGCCATCCACCGGCACTGACCGCCGGCGCCTGTCTCGGCCCGGATGAAGAGCAGCCCTGGCTTCAGGTCAATGGATCCCTGTGGCTTCCCGGCGCCCCCCATGCCAGTCGGGGCGCTCTGGTTCAGGCCCTGAGCGCCTGCTCCTTCGGCCCCAGTCCCCGGGCCGTCCGGATCTGGCGGCAGGATTTCAGCTTGGCCTGGATCACCATGAGTGACAAAGGCTCCCGGGGCGAACGAAGCGACGCCAGCGGCCCGCTTATTCCAAAACTCCTCACATCGGTTTTGAAGCTGAATATGGTCCAGGGCTTTCTCCTGCCGGACAGCCGATCCGAAACCAAGGGGCTTCTGTCCTACCTGGCCCTGGAGCAGCAATTCGATTTGATCATCAGCAGCGGCGGCACCGGAGTCTCTCCACGAGACATCACTCCGGAAGTCACGGACTGGATCGTGGACAAACGCCTTCCTGGATTTGAACAGGCCATGATGCAAAGCTCACTGTCCAAAACCCCGCATGCCGCGATTTCCAGGGCAACGGCCGGCATTCTCGGCACCAGCCTGATCATCAACCTCCCCGGCAGTCCCAGAGGGGTCCGGGAAAATCTGGAAACCCTCCTGCCGGCCCTGAAGCACACTCTGGACAAAATACACAACGATCCGAGGGACTGCGGGACCGGGGATTGAAGATGGATTTCTTTTATTCAGACCTGCATATCCATTCCCGGTACTCCAGGGCCACAAGCAAGAACCTGAGCCTCCGGAACCTGGCGGCCTGGGCCGCCCTGAAAGGGATCGACGTCCTGGCCACCGGCGATTTTACCCATCCGAAATGGCTGGATGAAATCAAAGAAAATCTGGTGCAGGAGGACAGCGGTCTTTTCAGGCTCAAGGATCCCGGCGGACTGGACCGTGAAATTTCCTGGCTGCGGGGGGAGCATATCCCCGGCAAGATCCGGTTCATGCTCTGTACCGAGATCAGTTCCATCTATAAATACCGGGGGGCGGTCAGAAAAATCCATAACCTGGTTTTCATGCCCGATCTGGAAAAGGCGGAGCTGTTCAATAAACGGCTGGCCCAGGTCGGGAATCTCAATGCCGACGGCAGGCCCATCCTCGGCCTGGATGCAAGAGATCTGCTGGAAATGGTCTTAGAGACCGACCCTCTGGCTTTCCTGGTCCCGGCCCATATCTGGACCCCCTGGTTCTCGCTTTTCGGCTCCAAATCCGGATTCAATACCCTTGAAGAGTGTTTTCGGGATCTGAGCAAAGAGATCTTTGCCCTGGAAACCGGTCTATCCTCCGATCCTGAAATGAATTGGCTCTGGAGCCGTCTGGACCGCTACACTCTGATCTCCAATTCCGACGCCCACTCCGGGGAAAAGCTGGCCAGAGAGGCCAATATCTTTGCCGGAGAACCGGGCTATGAAAGCATTTTCCGGGCTTTGAAAAAGCAGAGCCTCGGTCATAAGTTCCTTGGAACCGTTGAATTTTTCCCGGAAGAAGGCAAGTATCACCTGGACGGGCATCGCAAATGCGGAGTCGTGGTGGATCCCAAAGAAACGCTGCAGCCCGGCCGCGTCTGTCCACACTGCGGCAAGCCTCTGACCCAGGGAGTTCTGAGCAGAATTGTGTCCCTCGCGGACCGCAACCAGCCCCAGCAGCCCCCGGACAGTCCCGGCTTTATTTCCCTGATACCGCTTCAGGAAATCCTGGCTGAAATCCTCGGGGTCGGCCCCCGCACAAAAACCGTATTCAACACCTACAGACAGCTTTTCCTGAGCTATGGCTCCGAGCTCCGCATCCTGCAGCAGGTGGCCCTTGACGAGCTCAAATCCTTCAATCCCCTTCTGGCGGAAGGGGTTGCCAGAATGCGCCGCAAAGATGTCTATAAAGACCCCGGGTTTGACGGCAGATTCGGCAAGATTGCCGTTTTCACCCCGAAGGAGCGGGAAGGATTTGCCTCCAAGGGCAAAGCCTCTTCCGGAAAAACATCTGCACCCAGGCTTTGGGGTCAGAGCGAACTGCCCTTTGAGGACAAAGGACCGGACAGGCCGCAGCCCCATCCGGATGCAGGCTTGAACAGCGAACAGCAGCAGGCGGTCGCCGCCTTGGGAATTCCCCTGCTGGTCCTGGCCGGACCTGGGACCGGCAAGACCAAGACCCTGATGGCCAGAGCAGTGCAGCTCATTGAACAGGGCTGCAGTCCGCGGCAGATTCTGATGGTCACCTTCACCAGAGCCGCGGCCGCGGAGATACGGGATCGTCTGGCTGCAGAATTCGGCCCGGGACAGGCTGTACCCATCGTGGATACCCTGCACGCCATGGCCTTTGAAACCTGGCAGCAGACCTATCAGAAAAGCCCCGCCATCATGTCCGAAGAAGAAGCTCGGAAAGTTTTCGCTCAGTCCAACATCCGGCTCTCCGCTAAAGAAGCCCGGGAAGCGTATCAGGAACTCAATCTGAGCCGGGAAAAGCGGGCAATTTCGGACAAACTCGCTGACCTGGCTCAAAACTATTCCGAGTATAAAGATTCCTGGAATCTGGTGGATTACACCGACCTGCTGGAAAGCTGGCTGGAACTCATTGAAGCCGGCGTGTACAGCAACCCCTTCACCCATGTCCTGGTGGATGAAGTTCAGGACCTGTCCGAACTGCAGACGGCCCTGATCAAAAAGCTTCTCCCTGACGGCGGCTCCGGATTTTTCGCCATCGGGGACCCCAATCAATCCATTTATGCTTTTCGCGGCGCAGTCGGCGAGGTCAGACAAAACTTTGCAAGCGCCTGGCCCGGGCTGCAGGTGGTGGGGCTCAGTCAAAGCTATCGATCCCGGCAGAATCTCCTGGACTTTGCCGGCTCCCTTTTCCCTGAGACGCAAAGGCTGACGGCCAATACCCCGGGCCAGGCCGACATCGCATTTTATCACGCCCAAAATTTTAAGCAGGAAGCGCTCTGGATGGGCAAGCAGATCAAAACCCTTTTGGGCAGCACCTCGCATTCGCAATCCGATCAAGGCTTTGAAGGCCGGCTGAGCCCGGGCGACATCGGCATCCTGTTCAGATTCAGGGCCTTGATCCCCCCTGTGGAAAAAGCCCTGCAGCGCCTGGGGCTCCCCTGTACCGTGCCTGAAACAGCCCCATTCTGGGAAGAGCCTCGCATCAGCCTCATTTTGCAAGGAGTCGCTGCATTTTTGGGCATTGCCTCGCCTGAAACTGAGGAAACCCGGCCCCTGGACTGTCCGGACTCCATTTTGGCTGAAGGCCCCGGAGGCCTGGCCGCATATTTTGAAGATGTCCACCCTTTTGACCGTATTTTCTGGAAAAGCCAGGCTTTTCAGGATATGAAAAAGGCCTATACTGAACACGGCGGGTGGACCAATCTCCTGAGCTGGATCCGTCTGGAAAGCGAATTTGCCCTGGTCAGGCAAAAAGCGCAAAAAATTCGGCTCTTGACCCTGCATGCCGCCAAGGGGCTTGAATTTGAAGCTGTCTTTATCCCGGCCCTGGAACAGGGCATCATCCCCTTTGCCGGCAAAGGTTTTCTCGCGGGACGACCGGTGGCGGCAAACGACAAACCGGAAGACAGCGAAGAAAAACGCCTCTTCTATGTTGGCCTGACCCGGGCCAGGTCATGGCTGTTCCTGAGCCGGGCCGAACAGAGAAGAATATACAACCGGCACTACAATCTCCAGGCCAGCCCGTTTTTGGAGCTCCTCCCCAGCCACCAGCTCCGACAGGTCCGAAGCGTGGCCCACACCATCAAGAAGGAAAAACAACTGACCCTATGTACTATTTCAGAAAAATCGAAAATAAAACCGCACAGCTAATGAGCCTTTTCAATAAAAAGGAAAACTGGCTCATTCTGATTTCCGGAGACCCGGATGCTCTGGCTTCGGCCAAGGCCTTGAAAAGGATCCTGGCCAGGCGGGTCAACGGGGTGTGCATTGCCATGATCAATGAAATCACCCGGCCGGACAATCTGGCCATGGTCCGCTATCTGCAAATTCCCATCAAACGTCTGACCCCGCCTTTGGCGGCCCAGTACGACAAGTTCGCTCTAGTGGATTCCCAGCCGCATCACCACCCTTCCTTTGCCGGTTTTCAATTTTCAATCGTCATGGACCACCACCCCTTGAACCCGAAGAATCCGGTGGAGGCCCCTTTTACTGAAATCTATCCGGCCTATGGCTCCAACAGCACGCTCCTCACTGAATTTTTGTACAACCTCAAGATCAAGCCGGGCAAACTCCTGGCAACCGCCCTGCTCTACGGAATTAAAACCGACACCCACAGCTTCGAACTCAATTTTCACGACGCCGATATCCGGGCCTTCCGGTACTTGAGCAAATACGCCGACCACACTCTCCTCAGGAAGATTACCCGCAGTGAATTCCGGGTGGAATGGTTAAGCTACTTCTCCTACGCCTTCCGAAAGATGCGCTTGATCGGGGACGGACTGACCGTATTCATGGATCAGGTCGATTCAACGGACATCCTGGTCATCCTGGCGGATTTCTTCCTGCGGGTCCACGATGTCTCCTGGAACATGGTCAGCGGAGTTGCTGACGACAAGCTCGTGATTATCTTTCGGGGCGACGGCATCAAAGTCGATATCGGCAAACTGGCCGAAAACCTCTTCAGCGATCTTGGCTCCGCCGGCGGGAAAAAAGCCATGGGCCGCGCGGAAATCCCCTTGGCAAATCTCCGTGAAGAACATCCCCAGCAAATCATCTGGGAACGGCTGCAGAACTGCAAACTGGCCCTCAAAAAATCCGCCAAGCTCCTTGCCGAAGAAGACGAAGCTTCAGAAGAGGAATTCGCCGATATGGAAACCAAAACCTGAGGGTCTGAATATTCAACTTCAATCTGAAAGGCCATATGAGCATCAAAGAACGTTTCCACTGGTCCCAGGACCCCATCTTCCTCATTGACGGGACCTCTTTTCTCTATCGGGCCTTTTATGCCTATCCCGACCTGAGCCGTTCCGACGGGTTCCCCACCAATGCCCTGTACATTGTTCTGCGTCTGCTTCTCAAAATCATCCGCCAGGAGCAGCCTTGCTACGCCTGTTTTTTGCTGGACGGCAAAGGGCCGTCCTTCCGGCAGGATATTATGGATTCCTACAAAGCCCAGCGCCAGAAAATGCCGGAACCGCTGTCTCTGCAAATCCCGCCGCTGCTTGAAGGCGTCAAACTCCTGGGCCTCAAGCAGATTACCGGACAGGAAGGCGAGGCGGACGACTATATCGCCAGCTTTGCGCATCGCTTCAAGTCCCAGACGCCGGTGGTCATTATGGGATCAGACAAAGACCTTCTGCAGTGTCTGGATCAGCAGGTCATCGTCTGGGATCCCGGACAGCGCAAAGAAAAAGTTGTATCCCTGCGGGATTTTAAAGACAGCGAAGGGCTCAGTCCCGGACAGTGGCCGGATTTTCAGGCCCTGACCGGAGACAAGAGCGACAATATCCCGGGAGTGCCCGGAGTTGGGCCCAAAACCGCCCGGAACCTTCTGCAGCGCTACCCGACACTTGAAGCCATACGCGATCAATTCGACCATCTGACTCGAAAAGAACAGGAAAAACTCCAGGTCCATATCCGGGAAATCTTCACCTATCGCGAGCTGACCAGGCTGCGCATCGATCTGAAAGAGGACCTCTCACTGCAGGACTGTTCTCTTGATCCGCCTGACACAGCGCAACTGGCTGCATTTTTCCAAAAATACGAGTTCAAATCCCTGCTCGGTGAATTGGGGGCCATTCCCGGAGCCCCCTTTCCGAACGACCCGGGGACAGCATCCGTCCAGGTTCAGTTCACTGTTCAGCAACACGAACAAGAACTGCCCAGCCTGGAAGGACGCCAGATCGGCCTCTGGTTTGATCCGGACAACGAACGTTCCTTCTTGGGCTGTGATCACAAGGAATTTCAAACCGGCCTTGCCTGTGAGCGCTTGCTTCCTCTGATCAAACACGCCTCGGCCGTCTTTGTTCCGTCCAGCAAGGAGCTGCTGCAGAACGATCAAGGCTGGGAGCACCTCTTGGAGCGCATGTTCGATCTGAGCCTCATGGCCTACCTGATCAACCCTGAAGAAAAAGACTACGGCTGGGAGCACCTCCTGCAGGTCTACCATCAACAGGCCGAGACTCACCAAGACAACCCCGGGCTCTCGGTTTTGTCTATCGGCAGACTTCTTCAGGAACGACTGCACAATGCCGATTTGACCCACTTGCTCCAATCCGTTGAAACGCCGCTGGTCCCGGTTCTGACGGCCATGGAAAAACGCGGCCTGGGCATCGACCTTCAAGCCTTTCAAAGCTTTTTGCAGGATGTCGAAGACAGGATTCAGGATCTGAGCAGATCCATCTTCGCCCATGCCGGCGAGTCCTTCAACTTGCGCTCGCCTCAACAGCTCGCGGAGATCCTCTTTATCAAGCTCGGACTGAAGACCAGACGCAAGACCCCGGGAGGGCTGCCTTCCACTGCAGTCCCCGTCCTGGAAGGACTGCGCGGCGAGCATCCCATTATCAAGGAAATTCTGGAATTCAGGGCCCTGGAAAAACTCCGCTCCACCTACCTCGCTCCGCTGCCGCGACAGACCGGCCCTGATCAGCGTCTGCACAGCACCTTCAACCAGCTCGGAACCGCCACCGGAAGGCTGTCCAGCAGCCGGCCGAACCTGCAGAATATACCCATCCGGGGCGAATTCGGGACCAGGATGCGCTCCTGTTTCGTCCCCAAAGCCGGTTGCTGCCTGGTAGCCGCCGACTATTCCCAGGTCGAACTCAGAATCCTGGCCCACTTCTCGCAGGACGAGAATCTGCTTGAAGCCTTCAAGCAGGGTCAGGACATTCATACCCGGACTGCCGCTCTGATCTTTGACACGGCCCCTGAGGCCATCAACCCCGATCAACGGCGAAAGGCCAAAACCGTCAACTTCGGCCTGCTCTACGGGATGGGGCCCAGACATCTGGGTCAGGAACTGGGCATCCCCATGCAGGAAGCCAAAAGATTCATTGCCGTTTATTTCGAACGGCTGGAGAATGTCCGCCGCTTCTACCAGCAGACGGAAGACAGGGCCAGGGAATATGGCTTTATAACCACCCTGGCCGGCCGCAGAAGGGTTTTAAAGGATATCCACTCCAGAAACGACAATCTGGCAGCCCAGGCCAGGCGGATGGCCATCAACACTGTTGTCCAGGGAAGCGCGGCCGACATTATCAAAATGGCCATGAATCGCGTCTATCGGGATGAGCAGCTCAAGGAATTATCAGCCGGACTGGTTCTGCAGATCCACGACGAGCTTCTTCTGGAGGCCCCGGAGGAAAACGGACACGCGGTTGGCGAGCGGACAGCCGAGATTATGTCCAGGGTTGTCGATCTCAGCGTTCCGCTGCTCGTGGATTGGGGCCTGGGGCAAAACTGGGGTGAAGCCCATTGATCCACAAACCTGCAGACAGGTTTGTGGATACAATAAACCACAACATTCTAAAATCATTTGAAAAACAGGAGTATCATTGTGTACTGCCTCAAGAACAGATCAATCAGAGCACTGTACAACCCGCAAGGAGGAGCGTATGCCGGATGATCCCAGCAGCGAAGGGCCCCGAACTGAACAGGACGCCGAGGCCGGACCGAGCAAAAAAGAACGGATAGAAGCCAAGGACGCCTACCACTCCGCGGCTTCGGAAAAAAAAGAGGCCTCACCGCTCCCGAAGGTCGACTTCAATACTTTTGTCCTCTCTTTGAGTTCATCAGTTTTGGTTCATCTGGGCGAGGTCAATGATCCCGCTTCCGGAAAACCCTCCCAGGACCTGGACATGGCCAGGCATACCATTGACATGCTGGACATGCTGGAAAAAAAGACCCAGGGCAATCTCGATGTTGATGAAGATCGTTTGCTCAAGAATATCCTCTTTGAAATGCGTATGAAATTCATCCGAAAGACAAAATAAGCCCGGGAGAGGCTCGTGTGCTCTTCGCGAGCCGATAATTGATGGGCTTCAACACCTCTTTCTGAAAAGGAAAACCCGGAACAATCTCATGCAGCATACAATTCGTGTCGGCATTGTCGGAGTCACCGGATATACCGGGATGGAGCTTGTCCGCCTGCTCATCAGGCACCCTGTTTTCGAGCTGAACATGCTCACTTCAAGGCAGGAGGCCGGAAAGCAGCTCCAGGATCTCTTCCCCCAATTGCAGGGCTCACAAGCGGGAGGCTTACCCATTGTCCCCCCTGAGGCGGAAAGCATCAGTCAGGCCTGCGACCTGGTATTTCTGGCTGTTCCCCACGGTGCGGCCATGGATATGGCTTCCAGTCTCTATCGCCGCAACATCAAAATAGTCGATCTGAGCGCCGATTTCCGTATTCGTTCCCAGCAGACCTATGAAGCCTGGTACAAACTGAAACATTCCTGCCCGGAAATCTTAAAAGAGGCGGTCTACGGCCTGATCGAGCTGAACGCTTCGGCTGTGCAAAAAACCGTTCTGACAGCCAATCCGGGCTGTTATCCGTCCTCCGTCATTCTCGGTTTGCATCCGGCCCTTGCCCAGAAGCTGGTGGAGCCGGCAAGCCTGATTATCGACAGCAAATCAGGTGCAACAGGAGCCGGTCGGGGAACAAAGCTCGAGTTTCAATTCTGTGAAGTCCAGGACAATTTCCGGGCCTACGCCCTGAGCGGATTCCACCGCCACACCCCGGAAATCGAGCAGGAGCTGAGCCGCATCGCCGGCCGGGAGATAACCGTCTCCTTCAATCCGCACCTGCTCCCCATCAACAGAGGGATTTTGAGCACCATGTACGCCGATCTCAAACCGGGCATCACCCAAAAGCAGGTTCGAGAGGCCTATGAGGAAGCCTGCCGGCCCCATGCCTGGCTGCGGCTGCTGCCCGAAGGCGTTCTGCCCCAGCTGAAAAATGTCCGCGGAACCATGTTCTGCGACATCGGTCTCCATGTGGATCAGCGAAGCAACAAACTAATCACGGTCACGGCCATCGACAATCTCTGCCGGGGGGCCTCGGGACAGGCCCTGGCCAATGCCAATCTCATGTCCGGCCTGGAAGTGGACACCGGTTTGGACCTCCAGGCCCTGGTTCCCTGAAGATCCCGAAAAAGCGCGTTGGAGCAGCAGCCTATGGACGCCGCACTGTGGACAAATTGCTTCCCCCTGATTGCAACGATTTTCGGCTTGATCCTGGGCAGTTTCTACAATGTCTGCATCCATCGCTACTTGAACGAGACATCCATCATCAGACCGGGGTCGCACTGCCCTAGCTGCTCCCAAGCCCTTGCCTGGTGGGAGAACATCCCCATCATCAGCTATCTCCTGCTGAAAGGCCGCTGCCGCAGCTGCCGGCAGACCATCAGTCTCCGGTATCCAGCGGTTGAAGCTGTTTCCGGCCTCTGGGCTCTGCTCATTGCCCTCAAATTCGGCTTGGGCTGGCCCTGGCTGGTCTATCTCGTCTTTGGCGGAGTTCTGATTATCATCAGTTTCATTGATCTGGACAGCTTTCTCCTCCCGGACATCTACACCATTCCCGGGGCTGGGGCTGCCTTTCTCTGCGCCGGTTTGCTCCTGCCCCTGAGCTGGAGCGACGCTTTCATCGGGGCCCTGGCCGGAGGCGGGGGGTTCTGGCTCATCCAGAAAACATACAAGGCCCTCAAGGGATTCGAAGGCCTGGGCAGCGGGGACATCAAACTCATGTTTCTACTCGGCGCACTCCTCGGCTGGCAGGCCCTGCCGATCATGATTTTCCTCTCTTCGGTCTCCGGACTGGCCGTCTCCCTTGTCTTTCTGCTGAAGAAGGAATCCAATGGCCTGCAAACAGCGGTGCCCTTCGGACCTTTCCTCAGTCTGGGGGCCATGATCTACATCCTTATCGGCCCGGAGATCTGGAGCTGGTATCTCTAGCATTTTGGATTTTTGATTTTCGATTGCTAAGACAAAGAATTTCAGATTCAATGTGTTTCGAATTTCAGGCTCGGAATTTCGATATTATACTGATCCAACGTAGCTTCTATTGAAATAAAGACCAGGAACCTTTGAATCGGCAGTCCTTGTCGGAAAAATACACAATTGGATCAGTATATGTCCAATTGTGTCCTCATCTCGGCACGAAGTCTGGATTTATAAAACATGGAATCTGGAGCGGTATATGAGCAGAATCATTGACGAGCGGTACTTTCAAGAACTGGCCGCCCTGGATCCGGGCACGGTCTGCGCCCGGGCCGGCTGCAGCTGGGACCCCCGGGCAGGCAGGTATTGCCTCAGGGTCTGGGAGCTGAATTATACCCTCTCCCCGGCCGCCCGGACAATCGATCCTGTTCAGGCCGGTCAGCCGAGGCCGCACGACTATCTGGCCCTGTTCATGATCCATTATCTCTTGAGCGCCCAAGCCGTAGACATTCAGGGAGTCTGGATCTCAGAAAAAGAAATTCCCAGCGGAGCGGCTTTTTTCCGAGGCCCGCACACCATCCCCACCCAGGACATCACTCGTCGTTTCGGCAATGATTGCCCGGCATTCAGCCGGCGCTGCGAACAGCTTGAGGGAACGCCCCTGGCGATGGCCGATGCGGCCTATCGCTTTCAGATCACCCCCAGGATCCCTGTGGCGGCGCTCTATTTTGAAGGGGACCAAGACTTTCCTCCGGAGTCGAAACTGCTTTTTGACAGCAGTATCTCGCAGCATCTGGCCCCGGATGTGCTCTTCGCCCTGGCCGTTGCGGTTTGCGACAGACTGGCCGCCTGAGGCCCCCCGAGAATTACAGCGTTGCATTGCTGAATCCTTCCCGAGTCTTACAGAAAAGGATTTTTGGTTATGATCTTGGTAAGGTGGAGATTTTCTTGTATTCAGCAATATTATATCTTCAATCTTCAATTTTCAATTCTACAGCGGCAGGGCTTAGTTCTCAGTTTCGTAAGTTCGGTGACGTATTCGCTGTCAGTCCAATCGAACCAAGGAGGTGCTGGGCTCTGATCTGAAAATTCGAAATCCGAAATTCGAAACAAGCACGAAATTCAAATTTTCAAATGACAAAAACAAAGATTGAAAAAAATACACAATAAAAGCAAACTCTTATTATTCTACTTTTCTGATGTTTTGAATTTTGAATTTTTGTCATTTGAAATTTGTTTCGGATTTCGTGTTTCGAATTTAGGAATTTTTTAGTGTCGCGTTCCGCCATCATAGCGAACAGGCTTTTGACATAGATATGTCACTGTATTTATGAATACGTGTACTTAGAAATCCAGGGTCTTCTGCCAGGCCTGCCTGAGTTCAGAGACGGTATCCGAAAACAGGCTCTGCCCGCCCCGGAAAAAGGACAGGACGGGGTCTGCCAGGACCTCCCCCAGACAGGCCCACTTCTGCCCGGCAAACAGATCTTCAAACGCCTCCTGCTTGTCCAGGGGCACGCTCACCACAAATCGGCCCGGAGATTCGCTGTACAGGATCTCTTCCGGCTTCATCGCCGGTTCAAGCGCCGGGACCCGGTCCAGATCGATCCGCGCTCCCAGATTCCCGCCGATGCACATCTCGGCCAGGGCCGCTCCCAGTCCGCCGTCCGACACATCGTGGCAGGCGTTGATCCATCCGGAGCGAATACCCTGATGGACCCGCAAATAGCGCTCCCGCGCACTCAAAAGGTCCACCTGCGGGACAAATCCCCCGGCAAAACCCATTTCAGCGGCAAATTCGCTTCCTCCCAGCTCATTGCGGGTCAGACCGAGAACATAGATCCGGTCGCCGGGATTTTTCAAGTCGGAGGTCATGCATGTACCGACATCCTGAACCACGCTGATCACTGAAAACAAGACTGTGGGAGGGATGGAAATCTTGATGTCCCCCATGGCGTAATCATTCTTCATGGAATCCTTTCCGGAGATACAGGGCACGCCGTAGCCCAGGCAAAAATCGGCCAGGGCCCTGTTGGCCCGGACCAACTGGGCCAGCTTGTAGCGGCCGTCCGGGGTCTTGGATGAAAACACCGGATCGCACCAGCAAAAATTATCGATCCCGGCCATATGCCGGAGGTCCCCCCCGGCGGCTACATTATTGCGCAGGGCTTCATCGACTGCATTGGCCATCATCCAATAGGCATCCAAATCCGAAAATTTAGGGCAGATGCCGTTGGAGATCACCAGGCCTTGGTCCCGATCCAGGACCGGCCGGATGACCGCTGCATCAGAGGGTCCGTCATGAAGGATCCCCACCAGGGGCTTGATCACGCTGCCGCCCTGAACCTCATGATCGTACTGCCGGATGATGGACTCCCGGCTGCAGATGTTCAGACGTCCCAGCATTCGCCGCAAAAGAATCTGCTGATCCGCATTGAATGCTTCCTTCGGCACAGGAAGGGTCTGTGGTTTTTCCCAGACCGCCTCCAGTTCCATCTGGGGCAGGCCGTGGTGCATAAATTCCATTTCCAGTTCAGCCACAGGGGTCTGGTCAAAGGTCACTCGAAAAAAACCGGATGCATTAAAGCGACCCAGGCAGGTGGCCTCCACATCCATATCCCCCGCCATTTGCAGAAAAGCCTTGAGCTGATCTTCCGGCACGGCTACGGTCATGCGCTCCTGGGCCTCGGAAAGCAGAATTTCCCAGGGAACCAGCCCGTCATATTTGAGAGGGACCCTGGCCAGATCGACTTCGCAGCCGCCGGTGTCCTCGGCCATTTCACCGACCGAGGAAGACAGGCCGCCGGCCCCGTTATCCGTGATGGCGTTGTACAGGCCCAGGTCCCTGGCCCGCATCAAAAAATCATACATCTTGCGCTGGGTGATGGGATCGCCGATCTGCACCGCTGTGGCCGGAGAACCGGCGTGCAGGGCTTCGGAGGAAAAGGTGGCCCCATGGATGCCGTCCTTGCCGACCCGGCCGCCGACCATTATCACCCAGTCTCCGGGCCTGGCTCTTTTTTCGTGGCTGGGCCTGCCCTGAATCTCGGCCGGCATCAGCCCGACCGTGCCGCAAAAGACCAGGGGCTTTCCAAGATAGCGCTCATCAAAGACCAGGCCGCCGTTCACCGTGGGAATACCGGACTGATTGCCTCCATGCTCCACTCCACGCCTGACACCCTCCAGGACCCGGCTGGGATGGAGCAGCCTCGGAGGCAGGGGCTCGCGGTAAAACGGCGAGGCAAAACAGAACACATCCGTGTTGCAGATCAGATTGGCCCCAAGCCCGGTGCCCATGGGATCGCGATTGACCCCGACGATCCCGGTCAAGGCCCCGCCGTAGGGATCCAGGGCCGATGGGCTGTTGTGCGTTTCCACCTTGATGCACACCGAATACTCGTCATCGAAGCGGATCACTCCGGCGTTGTCCTTGAACACGGAAAGGCAGAAGTCGTTTCGGCCCATCCGTTCGCGCAGACGCTGCGTCGGCCTCTGAATACAGGTCTTGAACAGGCTGTCCACCCGCTCCACAGTCCCCCGCTCCGTATCTTCATAGCGGATCATGGCGTTGAAGATCTTGTGCTTGCAGTGTTCGGACCAGGTCTGGGCCAGGACCTCCAACTCGGCATCCGTGGGCTCCCGGGGCAGACCCTTTGCCTTTCGCGCCTCTTGAATTTCTAAACGGGCATAATAGGCCTGGATATGTTTGAGTTCAGCCAGACTCAGGGCCAGGACCCGGTCCCGGCTCAAGGCCTCCAGTTCCTGATCACTGAGACCGCTCAGGACTATCCTTTCCACTGCATTCGAAGACACGCCGGTAACCCTGGGGACCTCCGCTTCAAAACCGGGGTTTTGCAACCATTCTTCCCTGTCCTTGAAATGATAGCGCTCAATCAAGCCGTTGGCCAGGAGATCGGTGGCGATCCGCTCCACGTCCCCCCCGGAAAGCGTTCCCTGCAGGCAATACTGAATACTGGTATACACCGCACACTGCGAATCCTGATACAAGCGTAGGCCGTTTATCAAGGTCTCCCGGGCCACCCGGCCCTCGTTGTCCGTCACGCCGGGTTTGAAGCCGACTTCCAGAATCCAGTCGAAATCGTCGGCCAGGGGGGAAAGGGAGACCTCATGCAGCACCGGATCGTGGATCAAGCCTGCGTTCATGACCTCCTGAACCTGATCGTCTTCCAGACCTTCAATCAAATAAATCCTGATCAAGCGGACCTGATTCACCTGCAGCCCAAGCTCTCTTTGGATGGCCTTCGCCGTCCACCGGCCCTGCACGTCGTCAAGATCCGCCCGCAACCCCACTGCCACACGATAGGACATAGTAAACACCTGCTTCCTGAAAAAAACAAAATAATATTCCAAATCCCAAGCATCAAATCACAAATTACATCATAATTTAAAAAATTTCTTGCAAACAAAAGATTACAGGATAGAGAACTGGTCACAGGGTTCTCTTTCGCGACCTCGCTGGGAGGCTCTTTGGTTTTTCTTTGGCTTGCTCGCCGGGGGAAACCGGACCGTCGCATCAGCTTGCAACTCGAAGAAAGAGATATATTTCCATTGAAGAAAAATAGGCTATCAAAGAACAAAACAAAGAGTCCGGAGGGGGCAAAGATCCCCCGTGAGCAAGCCTTAGAAGACCAAGAGCCGGAAGCGTTAGAGCGAAAGAGAGCTCTGTGATCGGTTCGTGACATCGAAGTTTCATGTTAGCGACTCATGGATAAGGCTCTGCATGGGCTCAACCACCCAGCCCAGGATGGAGGTGAGAAAATGCAGGGTTTTTTCGCTGACCGGCATGAGGGCCATATCCGATGGGGAAAACCAGCCGGCAGCAAGGACATCGTCTCCGGCCTGCACGGCGCCGGCAACATACTCGGCCCACAGATCAAGTATCACATAATGAAACCTGATCCCCCCGGATGCATCCTTTCGAATGACTTCAAAATGGTAGGCCAAACCGCCGGCCTTGACCTCCAGACCGGTTTCCTCCCTAAGTTCCCGCTCCACAGCCTCCTGCAGGGTCTCGCCGCATTCCACTCTGCCTCCGGGTATGGCCCATTCACCGTAACCCGGTTCTTTACCGCGTTTAACCAGTAAAACACGGCCCTCGTGAACGACAACCCCGCCCACAGCCACGGCAGGGGCAGCCGGGCAGCCTCCATTGCTCACACCCTAACTCCTTTTCACAGACCGCTCTCCTGCAGTCCTTTATTCGGGATGGATCATCCGGCCGGAAAGGGAAAGATCGTATCCCTTGAGATTCTTGGTCAAATCCTTGAAGCGCCGGTCATGGAGCAGGCCGAGGAATTTCTGGATATGCTGGTCAAAAAAACGCTCCCGGTCAATCAACAGATCGAAGCGCTCCCAATGCATAGGCAGGAAATCAAGTCCCAGCAGACCGGCCACCGTTCCAATCCCCGGCCCCAGATCCGCTCGACCGGACAAGAGTTCCAGACCGACATCCAGGTGACGCTGCATTTCCTGCTCATACCCGGAAAGCTGTGCCATATCGATATCCGCCTGGTTCAGAGCCCGGTCGAACCAATGCCGGGTTCCGGTCCCCAAGGCTCTGTTCACCACCCTGAGGCCTTGACCCTTAGCATCCGACATTTTTTTGATATTCAAGGGATTTCCCGCGGCAAGCAGCAGTCCCTGTTCCCGCTTGCAAAAATTGACCACCGCCGGGAATTTCTCCAACTCGTGCGAGGCATAGGAAAAATTAAAGTCCTGGAGGTCATCCTGGGCCAAATGGGAGGTTGCCAGGTGACACAAGCCCTGGCGCAGGACTTTGATGCCTCCCAGGCTGCCGACATTGCCGAAAACAGCCGTATATTCCGGATAAAGCCGCATGAAAAGGTTCAAGGTCCGGTCCAGAAGGATATCATTGCTTCCGGCCACAACGAACAAGGAGGGGGTTCTGCTCAGATACTCCCGCTGGCCCGGATAATTCAGGGTCGTGTTTTCCAGCCACTGTTCCACCAGGTGCCTGGGGAACAGCCACTTCCCTGTAACTTTGGTCCCCGGCAGGCCTTGATCGCTGATGAGCTTATAGACTCGTTTTTCGTGAATCCCCAAAAAATCAGCCACCTCTTTGGTGGACAGAAGCTGTGTCATGATTGCTTCTCCAGTGTATTTCCCTGCGTCACACCCGCCATCATGCTGCCTGAGTCCAAAAATGAATCCCCGCCCTCAGCGGAAATACCTGGGACAGGCGGGCCTGGTCAGCGGCCAGGCCTGTTCAAAGGCCTCCCGGAGCGTTTCAGGTAATGGACCGTTCTCTATGGCTTGCAGGTTCGCGAGCAGATGCTCCACTGTCCCGGCCCCCAGAATAATGCCGTCTCCAGCCTCTGCGCGTAAAGCACAATGATGCCTGAGAAACCGGAGCGCTGCTTCGGCCATGCCCAGGTTGGAAGCTGCACATTGCCTGGAAATTGAATCCAATGCTTTGAAATAACTATCCTTCCAGTAGCGATCTTGATAAAAGGGAAACAACTGGAACCGGCCGCTATCCGGCATCTGTGATTGGTCCGAATGCCTGCCGGCGAGCAGCCCCCCGGCCAATGGATTGTAAGCGTAAAAGGCGATATGGAAACGTCTCAAGGCTGGAAACAGTTCGTCTTCCACCTTCCGGGTCAAGGCATTGTACATCCCCTGGTAGACCGCGGGCAGGGGATATTTGTTCCGGAGGCAGACATGGTGGATGTCGGCCACCTGCCAGGCGGCATAATTACTCAATCCCAATTCATGAAATTTGCCCTGCTCCTGCAGCTCGCGACAGGTTTCCAGGGTTTCCTCAATAGGCGTTTGATGATCCGGTTGATGGAGATACAAAAGGTCCACGGCCTCGGTGTCCAGCCGTTTCAGGGACGTTTCCAGCTGCAGTCTCAGTGCCTTTCTGGACAGACCGCCGCCGTTCCCGGGATGGACTTTCGTAGCGATATGCAAGCCCTGTCTCTGCCCGGGCCCGAGCACCTCGCCCAATAATGCCTCGGTCTTCCCTTCCCCGTATTTGTGGGCCGTATCGATCCGTCGATAGCCGGCCCTTTGAAAATTGTCCAGCATGATCCGGACATCCCGGCTGTTCACCTGAGATCCGAAGGTCATGGTCCCAAGAATCACTTCCATTATCACCTCACTTTTTTTGCTGCCGACATTCCTCGCGCCGCACGGGATGCAGCTCACGAATCTTAGCGGAAAGCTGGATTTTTTACAATACGCGGGAGGCCTGCGGATTGATCTCCGGTGCATCCTGCTTTGACTTTCCCCCGGCCGGAGGGTAAGTTCAGAGCTTGTCCACACCCCTGAGTCGATCCTTGGAGATAGCAGCATGACTATGGAAAACAGGATCAAGGCCGCCAGGGGGCAGCTGCCGGCGGATCTGCTCATCAAAAACTGCCGCCTGGTCAATGTGCTCTCCGGTGAAATCCATCCGGCTGACGTCGCGGTGTATGACGGAGTTTTTCTCGGTTTCGGGAACTATCAGGCCCAACAGGTCATCGAGGCTGACAACAGATATCTCTGCCCCGGATTTATCGACGGACACATCCATATTGAATCCAGCCTGCTCTCCCCGGTGGAATTTGCCAAAACCGCAGCCCGGCACGGAACAGCCGCCGTGATCTGCGATCCCCACGAAATCTGCAATGTCCTTGGCGTCCACGGCCTGGAGTACATGCTCGGCGTCACCGAAGCGCTCCCCCTGGCCGTCTATTGCCAGGTCCCTTCCTGCGTGCCGGCCACCCATCTGGAAAGCGCCGGCGGCTCGATCCCGGCCGAGGTTGTTGCCGGACTGCTGCAGAAATATCCCCGCCGTATTTTAGGCCTGGCGGAAATGATGAACTTCCCGGGCGTTCTGATGCAGGAGCCTGAAGTCCTGGCCAAACTCCATGCCTCCAGGGATCTGGTCATCGACGGCCACTGCCCGCAGCTCAGCGGCGAAGACCTCAACGCCTATATCCTGGCCGGGCCGGGCAGCGAGCACGAAGCCAGCACCGAGGCCGAAGCCCGGGAAAAACTGCGCAAGGGCATGCACCTCTTTCTGCGGCAGGGCAGTTCCGGAAAGAATCTGCTGGATCTGCTGCCGGTTTTGAACAGCCTGAACGCGGCCAAGATCTCCATAGTCACAGACGATTTGCATGCAGACGATCTCCTGCACGAGGGACATCTGGATCATTGTCTGCGGCTGGCCGTCCAGGCCGGAGTGGATCCTGTCCGGGCCGTCCAGATGCTGAGCATCAATACCGCCGGATACTTCGGACTGAAAAGACGAGGGGCCGTGGCCCCCGGATACCGGGCAGACTGTATGCTCCTGAACGACCTAAAAACAGCCGCCATCGAATCAGTCTTTCTCCAGGGCCGGCCGCTCCGGGAGGCGGATTTTCACCCCCCGTCCGACGCTCCGCTGCAGCACAGCTGCATCCTCGGCGCCGTCACTGCTGAACAATTTGCCATTCCGGCCCCGCATCCTCCCCAAAAAGCCAGATGCCTCGAGCTCATTCCCGGACAAATCCTGACCAGAGCCCGGCTGGTTCAGCCCAAAATCCGCTCCGGCCTCGCCCTGCCTGATCCGGAACAGGATCTGGCCAAACTCGCGGTGCTGGAGCGCCACCAGGGCAGCGGCAACATCGGCCTCGGTTTTGTCCGCGGACTGGGCCTGCAAGCCGGAGCCCTGGCCTCCACCGTGGCCCACGACTCGCACAACCTCATCCTGGCCGGCACGAACGATGTTGACCTGCTTTTGGCGGCAGAAACCATTCAGGCCATGCAGGGCGGGTGTGTGGCGGTGCGGCAGGGCGAAGTCCTGGCCGCGCTTCCGTTGCCCATCGCCGGTCTGATGAGCGATTTGGATATCTCGGAGGTCGTCGACAGACTCTCCGAGCTGAACCAGGCCGCCGCCCGGCTGGGTTGTCCCCCGAACATCAATCCTTTCATGCTGCTTTCCTTTCTGGCCCTGCCGGTTATTCCGGAACTCCGCTTGACGGACCAAGGGCTGGTGGATGTCCGAGGCTTCGATTTCACCCCCCTCTGGACAGATGAGCCATAACTATTTGATATTTAATTTAATTACAACTAAATTGTTGTGTCTCTCATCGTGTGAATCGACAACTGGCGGTCTGATCTATCATGAAAACTTTCAGTTTCACGATAGATGACAGGATAGAGAACCGGTCACAGGGCTCTCTTTCGCGACCTCGCTGGGAGGCTCTTTGGTGTTCTTAGGCTTGCTCGCCGGGGGAAACCGGACCGCGGTCTCTGCTTTGAGCCTGAAAAATGAAATGGAGTTTTATTGCAGTAAGGCGGCTTTGCCAAAGAACAAATCAAAGAGTCCGGAGGGGGCAGGGATACCCCGTAAGCAAGCCATAGAACACCAAGAGCCGGAAGCGTTAGAGCGAAAGAGAGCTCTGTGATCGGTTTGTGGACTCAGCCGAAGTTTCCGAAATGGCTTCCATCCGATTTCTGATCAGGCGTGGTTGCGAAGCCGCAGCTCTCCGGGATGGGGATTGAGGTAATACTGACGGCCCAGGTAGGGCTCCTGGTATTTGCGCACAAAATGATTGATCAGGGTGATGGGAACAATCAAGGGCACATCGCCATTGCGGTAGGACTCCACCAGATCCAGAAATTCCTGCTTTTCATCAGGGGTCAAATCATTCTTGAAATACCCCAGGAGATGCTGCAGGACATTGATGTGCTTCTTCACACTCGTTTTTTCCTGCATGGCCTGGTGCAAAAGCCTGTGATAGGCCTCAATCAGCTGCTCTCTGGACAGCTGCTTGAAATCGGCCACAAAGGAGCCCATTTCCTTATACAGTTTCGGGCTGTGCGCCATGAACAAAAGCTTGTGCCGGCTGTGAAAGTCTATGAGATCCCCGGCTTTAAACCCGGTGCGCACCAACTCCCTCCAGCGGGCATACACGAAAACCCGCTCGATAAAATGCTCACGCAGCAGGGGATCGTTGAGCCGGCCTTCATCCTCCACCGGCACAAGGGGAAAATGATCCATGAACATCCGGGCCCAGAGTCCTACGCCTTCGTTCACCGGCATGCCGTCCCGGACTCTGTAGACCTTGATCCGTTCCATGCCGCTGCTCGGGGAGCGGCTTTTGAAAATATAGCCGCAGAGATCCTCCTGCTCCAGTTCAACGAGCCGCTTCCGGCCCCAGGTCTGCATTTGTTCGGTATAGTCCAGTCCGGTCTTATTGGTCACCAATCTGGGCGCCCCGGGATCGCCGGTCAGGCGCAGGGCTTCCCTGGGAATGGGCAGACCGCATTCCACCTCGGGACACACCGGAAGGTAGTCAAAATACTGCCCCAGGGTATCCCGGACATAGCGGTTCATCTTATGGCCCCCGTCATAGCGGACCTTTTCACCGAGCAGGCAGGTACTCACCCCAAGCTTGATCTTCATGGCATCTCACCTTACTTTTCGCCTCTTCCAATGAGGGGCAGTTCTTTTTCAATTTCGAAAAAGACCAGATACCTGGCCTCTTCATGAATTTTCTCGTCCTGGGGATAGCTTCGTCTTTTCAGAGACTCGATTTTCTGCTCGTCCTGCTCCTCCTTGGTCTTGCTCAGGAAAAAACGCTTGCCTGTATATCCCGGTCCTTCCTCCTTGAAGAGATAGGCTGCCTTGGGGTTGGACTGCAGGTTTGCGTGGGAGAGGCGATCCCGCATGATCAGGACCAGGGTGCCGTCCTCCTGGACATGGGGCCGGGCATAGAGTGCACTGTCGACATTTCCCTCGGCATCCGCCGTGGAAAGGACCCCCAGGCCCTTGGTGTTCTCAAAATAAGTTTTCAAATCCATGTACTCCTCCTTCTCGAAGATTTTCCATTTCCGAGTTGCGATTTCCGATTGTGAAGACAAAACATACGAGATAGTTAACTGCGGAGCTCTTTCCAGTGTGTTAAAATGGAGCCACGGTTCCGGGCATTGATCAGAGAATCATCCTATAAGATAAGGTCCGGGGATCTTTTGTCAAGAACCGGCAGGACAACCGTACCGGATGGCTTGACCTCGTGTTTGAACAAAACAAAGGCCTTGGCCAAAATTGCAGACTTTGAACTTGACAGACCCTTTTTCATCATTATGTTCAAAACCATGAGTGGTTTCAGGGTCCATTCCAGACTGTCCATCCCCTTGCGGGAGATAGAGTTTCAAGCTGTCCGTGCTCAAGGGTCCGGGGGACAGAATGTGAACAAGGTGTCTTCGGCTGTGCATTTGCGCTTTGACATCCAGGCTTCGTCCCTGCCTCCGGAACTGAAGCAAAACCTGGTTCGACTACGGGATGCCCGGATCTCCAAAGAGGGCATTGTGGTCATCAAGGCCCGGACCTACCGCAGTCTGCAAAAAAACAGACAAGAGGCCCTGTTCAGACTCAAAAACCTCATTCAGGAAGCTGAAAAAACCCGCAAAAAAAGGATCGCCACCCGACCGGGCCGCGGCGTCAAGGAAAAACGGCTGGAACAGAAAAAAATGAGGAGCCGCACCAAGCAGTTCAGGGGAAGAATTCAATGAAGCGCTATATTCTGGCCGTGACCGGGGCAAGCGGCATGCCCTATGCAGACACCCTGTACCACGCACTGAGCGGTCTTCCGGAGACTGAAGTCCAGGTCATCATCTCTGAGTCCGCCAAAGCCGTCATGCAATTTGAAGCTGCCTCCGGCACGAGCTTTTCAGCACAGAATGGGCATTTCTACAGCGAAAGGGACTTGACGGCCCCCATGGCCGGCGGTTCCTGGATCCATCACGGTCTGGTGATCTGTCCCTGTTCCATGGCCACTCTGGCAGCCGTGGGCAACGGTCTGGGCAACAATCTCATCCACCGGGCCGCGGATGTCGCCCTGAAGGAAAAACGCCCTTTAATCCTGGTCCCCAGGGAAACGCCTCTGAACCAGATCCATCTGCAGAATATGCTGGCGGCATCCAGGGCCGGAGCCACTATTCTTCCGGCCAGTCCCGGCTTTTATCACCGCCCGGAATCCATCCAGGATCTGGTCAACCATATCGTCGGTCGAATCCTGGACCATCTGCAGATCGACAACTCCCTGTTTCCCAGATGGGGGGAGGGATAAAGAATTTTGGATTTACGATTTTGGATTTACGATTGATAAGACAAAAAATAGGAGCTGCCTCTGGGTTAGGCGCTTATCGGTTAATCTCTGTCGTAGAAAACAAGAAAATGTGTTGCGCTGAAGCAGTTGAATTCCTTGTCAAATATGGAACCTTTGGGTTGCGGGCGGAGCCCGCTTTGGACACCTTTCAATCCAACCACAGAAAAGGGAGGTCACTATGTCCAACACGCTTACCTGGCACGGACACGCCAATTTTCAAATCACCACTCCGAATCTGAACCTGATTATCGATCCCTGGTTTGAAGGCAATCCTTCAGCCGTCAGCAGTTCCGATTCCCTGAACGCAATGGACCTCGTACTGGTCACCCATGATCATGACGACCATACGGGACAGGCGGTCGAAATCGCCCGGAAAACCGGAGCCCAGGTGATGGCCATTGTGGGGACCGCTCAGAAGCTGCAGGAGGCCGGGCTGCCGGAAACGCAGATCGTGAACGGTATCGGCTTCAGTATCGGCGGGACAGTCGATTTTCAGGGAGTCAAAGTGACCATGGTTCAGGCCTTTCATTCTTCGGCCTCCGGCGCCCCGACAGGCTACATCATCACTTTAGAGGACGGGTATTGCATCTACCATGCCGGAGACACCGGTATTTTTTCCAGCATGGAGCTCTTCGGCCGGCTCCATTCCATCGACCTGGCCCTGCTGCCCACTGGGGACATCTTCACCATGGATCCGAAACAGGCCGCCCTGGCCTGCGAATTATTGCAATGCACATCCGTGGTGCCCATGCACTGGGGCTCCTTTCCTATCCTGGAGCAGTCCACGGATAATTTTGCCAATGAGCTCAAAGCCATCGGAGCCAAAACCCGGCTCATTTCCATGGAGCCGGGCCAGAGTATAGAACTGTCCTGAGGCCAGGCCTCGATCAGCCTATTTCCAAATCATTTTAAAAAATTGCGACAGGCCATGCTCACAATCCTTGCTTTCGGTGACAGTCTGACCGCAGGCTTCGGCCTGCCTCCCGGGGCTTCTTTTGTTGATCAGCTGCAGTGCAGCCTGGACCGTCTGCAACGGAACATCCGGATCATCAATGCCGGACTTTCCGGAGACACCACCGTCGGGGGCTTGAGCAGAATCGACCGGGCCCTGGAGGTCAAACCGGATCTCGTCATTCTGGAACTTGGAGCCAATGACGCCGTACTCGGCTCCCTTCCGGAACGGAGCAAAGCGAACCTTGATGTCTTGATCCGTAAGAGCCTGGAGGCCCGGGCCCGGGTCCTTCTGGCCGGGGTCAAGCCTCCGATGGCCTTTACCCCCGGCTATTGCGAAGATTTTGCACGACTGTATGCAGAACTGGCAGAACACTATGACCTGAAACTCGTTCCCGATTTTCTGGCAGGCATCCTGCATCATCCGGACCGGACCCTGGCTGACGGCATCCATCCCAATGCCCAGGGGGTGGCCCACATCGTGTCCGCTGTCCTGCCTGTTGTCCTGGAGAGCCTGGATGACCTTGAAAAGCCATGAGGCTAAGCCCTCAAAGCATCCTCCCTCAGGACTTTATCCAGGCACTGAATGAGATAATCCGCATCGTCCCGATCAAAGAGCAGAGGCGGCTTCATCTTCAAGACATTGTCCAGGGGGCCGTCCGTGCTCAGCAGAATTCCATGGTTCTTGAGCCGGTTGATGATATAATCCGCCTCCCGGGTGGCCGGCGCCAGGGTGGTCCGATCCTTGACCAGTTCAACTCCGAGAAACAGCCCCTGCCCCCGGACGTGCCCGACGAGGGGGTGATTCTCTGCCAACCTTTGTAAACCGGACAGCAGGTACTCCCCGGTTTCCCGGGCCTTTTCCTGAAGCCCTTCCTCCTGCAGCACATTAAGAACCGCCTGCCCGATGGCACAGGAGACCGGATTCCCGCCGAAGGTGTTGAAATACTCCATGCCGTTGGCAAAGGCCTCGGCAATGGCCCGGGTGGTGATCACCGCAGCCAGGGGATGGCCGTTGCCCATGGGCTTGCCCAGGGTCACGATGTCCGGAACCACTCCCTGGGCTTCAAAGGCCCAGAAGTGACTGCCCGAGCGGCCGAATCCCACCTGGACCTCGTCGACAATACACAGTCCCCCTGCATCCCGGACCGGCTCAAAGGCTGCCTGCAAATAGCCCTCGGGCAGGACAATCTGGCCCCCGCAGCCGAGCATGCTCTCCGCGATAAAGGCCGCCGGGTCCCTGCCTTGGGAGTGCATTTTGTCCACAGCCTCGGCAACGGACCGGGCGTAGGCCAGGCCCGTCTCCACCCCGAATCCCTTATACGGTCCCCGATAGCCGTCCGGCATCAGCGTTTTCCAGACCCAGTCCGGCCGGCCCCTGCCGCCGGGACCGTCGTGCTTGTAGGGACTGATATCGATCAGACCCCGGGTGTTGCCGTGATAGGCCCCGTCGATGATGATCAGCTCCTTTCGGCCGCTAAAGGTTCCGGCCAGACGCAGGGCCAGCTCATTGGCCTCGCTGCCGCTGCAGACGAAGAAACAGACATTCAGGGGATCCGGAAACAGATCCAGCAGGTTCCGGGCATACTCCAGGATGGTCTCGTGGAGGTAGCGGGTGTTGGTATTCAAAATACCCATCTGCTTTCGGCCGGCTTCCACCACCTTGGGATGGCAGTGCCCCACGTGACAGACGTTGTTCACCCCGTCCAGGAATCGGCGCCCCTGCTCATCAAAGAGATACTGCTCAATGCCCCGGACAATGTTGAGCGGCCGTTCATAGGCCAGGCTCAGATTTCTGCCCAAGAGATCCCCGCGCAGGGCCTGGAGATCTTCCGGGCTTTTTTCCGGCTCCGGCCGGACCGGTTCGGGCAGGCCGAGCATGTCCGAAGGGTCCGGTACAATGGCGGTCCAGATATCCCGCTGGCTTGGGCGGGCCACGCCTGGATAATCGCCTTCAAGGCCCAATAAATCATACATGATTTGAAAATGGAGATGCGGAGGCCAGCCGCCGTTGACCGCTTCGGACCCCATCCAGGCGATATGACGGCCTTTGGCGATGCTTTGCCCTTTTTCCAGTCCGGTTAAAGACTCCCGGGCCAGATGCCCGTACAGAGTATAGAAAGCATCCCCCTGGTCCGTAGCATGTTCCAGAATGATGGTCGGTCCGTAGTCCAGATGCCCGGCATTGTCCACGGCGCTGACCACGGTCCCGGCCAGGGGGGCGTAGACTTTGGATCCGGCCGGCATAAAGATGTCGATCCCCAGATGAATGGTCCGGTTCTCCGGCATTTCATCCGTGGCCAGGGCGAATCGTTTGTCCGTATAAAACAGGCGGACCTCATCCGACCGGCCGATGCAGGCCTTTTCCTCGGCCGAGGCTAAGAGGCGGTCAATCATCGAAGACAGGGATGACAGATCAAAGGCCTTGGGGCCCGGCTCAAAAGCCGGACTGCTCACGCTCAAATCCAGGACCGGACATTTCCCCGAAGATAGATCGGAATCCACCACCGGGGCAAACCGGCCTTTCTGCCCCCGAATCCAGTCCTGAATCCTGTGAAAGCGCTCAGGCGGCGGAAATCCGCAGGCCTGACGAAACACATAGGCCGGCAGTCCCGGGGCAATGGAGGCCATGGTCTCGAGCAGATCCCAGGCCGGTTTTTCAGATATGCGCAGGTAGTCGTTGTCCGGCTCCAGGCTGCTTTGATCGGCTGCGTGGCAGACCGTGAGGCAAAGCCGCATGCAGATCAGTTCGAAGAGTACCTCCACTTCAAGCCCGGTCAGAGGATTCGCCTGATGGTAGCCGGCCACCACCGGCACCGCCGCGGTTAAAGGGTCTTGCTTGTCCAGCAGGGCATAGGCCAGGACAATGGCCAGCTCGTTGATGCGCTGGGAATACACCATATCCCCGAAATCAATCACTCCGGAGACCCGGTTTCCGGAGGTCCCACGACTCAAAACCGGGATATTGTAATCATTGCCGTCGCTGTGGATGACCTGTTGACCCAGCTCCGGCAGCCTGGGCTGCACCTTGTCCCTGTAGCGCCGATACAGAGTCTCCACCAGGGATTGTTTGTCCTGATCCGCAATTTTCGGAAGCAGCCTGCTGATAACCGGAGCGCAGTTTTGGAGGTCCCAGTGAAACTCGCGGTGCACCCCGGGATGATCAAAATCCTCAAGGACCTTGTCCAGCTCCCCGAAAAAACGTCCAACATCATGCATGAGCGGGTGATCATGCGGTGTGGCCAAAGCCAAAGGCTTCCCCTCCAGATAGGTCAAGACCCGGACAAAATGCTCCACCCCGTCCTTGCCGGTCGCCCGGCAGATCGTTTCTCCGCTCAGGCCGGGCACAGGCTGCGGGCAGGGCTCCGTCTGACGGGTGAACCGGGATTGCCCGGCATTGACATGGGACATGGCCTTGTTCTGAAAATCCAGGACCTCCTGGCTCTCCTGGGCATTGGCGATCTTCAGGACAGAGAGTGTTCCGTCAGTTGCCTCCAGCAAAAAATTCTGATCCCTTTCGCTGGGCAACTCCCGGGCCTCTGCCCTGATCCCAAACAAATCGAGGTCGATTTTTTCTGCTTCCTGTGCTGAAAAGCGAGGTGCAAAACGGACAAGATCACTCATTATCAAAACCCCCTTATCGGTTCATCTCTGTCACAGAAAACAAGAAAATGTGTTGCTCCGAAGCAGTTGAAGTCCTTGTCGGATATGGTTCACGGTTCCAGGTTCACGGTTCACGGTTTGAAGAGGAAGATATTCGGAAGATACATTCTGGGTCGTTTTAAAAGCTTTCTTTTTTTCTTAACTGTGAACCGTGAACTGTGAACATAGAACCTTTGGGATGCGGGCGGAGCCAGCTTTGGGCAACAGTGTCTGAAGGAAAACAGTGATATGGGGAGTCTATTCACAGTCTTTGCCGGCAGTCAAGCAGATGTTTCATGCGCCTGGAAAAGTTCACCGGGTTTGACATAGAATGCACACCTGAAATACCCTGTATCCACACTCAAACAGATTTGAAGCTGAAGAAAATCTGTAAGCCAAATGAAAACGAATGAAAATCCAAAATCAGGTCTACGTGATTTTGGATTGGGAGGGATGCATGAAACGAACACCGGTTGTAGCCGGACGATTTTATCCCGGCTCGCAAAAGCAATGGGAAGCAGACGTCAGACAGTATCTTGCCGCCTCCGGACCAGTGGACAAACAGCCTCTTTTAAGCATGCTACCCCATGCCGGATATATGTTTTCCGGACATGTGGCCGGCCGGACCCTGGCTGAGGTCCAATTAGCGGACACGGTCCTGCTCCTTGGTCCCAACCATACCGGACGAGGGGAACCTCTGGCGGTCTGGCCGGAAGGCAGCTGGGAAATTCCCGGAGTCGAACTGCCAGTCAATCAGGAACTGGCTGCGGCCCTTCTGGAATCCCATGCCGCCCTGAGCCGCGATTTCGCGGCGCATGACCAGGAACACTCTTTGGAAGTCATCCTGCCCTTTCTCTGGTCCAAAAACCCCAAGGTGCGCATCGTCCCGATCTGCGTCTCGGCCCTGAATTCGGAAGTCCTGATCGAGGTCGGACAGACTCTGGCCCGAACCTGCGCCCAGTGGTCCGAAGCCGTCTCCGTGATCGTCAGCTCGGACATGAGCCATTTCATCTCCGGCCGGGAGGCCAAAATCCAGGACGACAAGGCGATTCAGGCCATACGTGATCTGGATCCCACAGGACTATTCCAAACGGTCCGTACAAACAATATCTCCATGTGCGGGGTTCTGCCCATGACTCTGGGTCTGGCCCTGGCCGTTGAACGCGGGGCTTCCCGGGCTGAGCTCGTCCAATACGCCACCTCCGGAGACGTCACCGGAGATCAACAGCAGGTCGTGGCCTATGCCGGGATGCGGGTCTTTTAACAAACAGCTTGACAAAAGCACAATCTTCTGTCTAGTATTGCGTAACATAATGCTTGCAAGTGTCACATTTTATGCGACACATTGTCATCCAACCTTTAACCCACAAGGAGGCCTTCATGTTCAAATGCCTGAAAACCATCGTATTCACCGTTCTGGTTCTTGCCTTTGCCTTTGGGTCCGTCCAGGCCAAGGAGCTGATCGTCGGAGTTGACGCCAACTTCAGACCCTTTGAATTCAAAAACGAAAAAGGCGAATTCACCGGCTTTGACGTCCAGCTTTTTGATGCCATTGCTGAAGATCTGGGTCTAGACTATAAATGGCAGACCATGGACTTCAACGGCATCATCCCGGCCCTGCAGTCCAAGAGCATTGATGCGGCCATTGCCGGGATCACCATCAAATCTGCCCGGGAAGAAGTGGTGGACTTTTCGCACCCCTACTACGACTCGGGCCTGGTCATCCTGGTCCGGGCTGACAATGAGGACATCAAAAGCATTGAAGATTTACATGACAAAGTGGTGGTCACCAAAACCGCCACCACCAGTGTTGACTTTTTAAAAGCCGTGCCCACCAAGGACGTCAAACTCCTGCCTAATACCGACAATCTGTTCATGGAACTCTTGACCGGCGGAGCGGACGCCGTATTTTTCGACTCCCCGCCCCTGATGTACTATGCCCAGAACCAGGGCCAGGGCAAAGTCAAGGTAGTGGGTCCTCTGTATCAAGGCCAGCCTTACGGGATCGCCTTTCCCCAGGGCAGCGAGCTGCGTGAAAAGGTGAACATCGCCCTGCTCAAGATGATGGAGGACGGCCGTTATGCCGAGCTGTACAGAAAATGGTTTGGCAGCGACCCCAAATAAGTAAAGTTATTTCGGCATGATTAAGACCGATTGGCTGATAAAGCAGGATGGATACATTCCATCCTGCTTTATTGTGTCTTTTCCGCCATGCTTCCGCCCGGCTTGGCTTGTTACTGTGTTTTGAATTTGGATTAAGGGTCGTTGTCTCAAAGATTGACCCGGGAGACGAGGGTGCATTTGTATGGATATTGGTTTTGATTTCAAATACAGCGTGATGTGGGAATCGGTTCCCATGTTGTTGACCGGGGTCAAGCTGACGATTCTCATCACCGTTTTCGGCCTGCTCATCGGCTTCGCCCTGGGCGCCCTGTCCGGCCTGTTGAAGATCTCCCGCAACCTCCTGCTGCGAAAGATCGCCGGGGTCTACATCGAGAGCATCCGCGGCACCCCGATCATGGTCCAGGTCATGTTCATCTACTTCGGCCTGCCCCTGGCCCTGGGTATGCGCATTCCGCCCATGGTTGCCGGCATTGCCGCCATTGCGGTCAATTCCGGGGCCTACATAGCAGAAATCGTCCGCGGCGCCTTTCAGTCCATTGAGCGGGGCCAAACCGAGGCCGGCCGATCCATCGGCCTGACCCATTTCCAGACCATGTACTACATCATCTGGCCCCAGGCCTTCAGACGGATGATCCCTCCCTTGGGCAATCAGTTCATTATCAGTCTCAAAGACACCTCGCTCCTGGTGGTCGTGGGCGTGGGCGAGCTGACCCGGACCGGCCAGGAGATCATTGCTTCCAATTTCCGGGCCTTTGAGGTCTGGCTGACCGTGGCAATTATGTACCTGATCATGACCCTGTCCCTGTCCAGAGTCTTGAATTATATAGAGAAAAAAATGGATATCAACGTATGATTCAAATTCAACATTTATACAAGAGCTTTGGAAACCTTGAGGTCCTCAGGGACATCAACCTGGAAATCACCCAGGGCGAAGTCACTGTGATCATGGGGCCCAGCGGTTCCGGCAAGAGCACCCTGCTGCGCTGCATCAACCTCCTGGAAAACATCACCTCCGGAACGGTGATTGTGGACGGGCATGATCTCAAAGACAAGAACACGAACATCAATTTCATCCGCACCGAAGCCGGCATGGTCTTTCAGCAGTTCAACCTTTTCCCGCACATGACGGCCCTGGGCAATGTCACCCTGGGCCCGCTCAAGGTCAGAAAGTTGGCAAAATCCGAAGCCGATCGTCTGGGCCGGGACATCCTGACCAAAGTCGGTCTGGCGGACAAGGCCGATGTGTATCCGGATCATTTGAGCGGCGGACAGAAACAGCGGGTGGCCATTGCCAGATCATTGGCCCTGCGGCCCAAGGTCATGCTCTTTGACGAACCTACCAGCGCTCTGGATCCGGAACTGGTGGGAGAAGTCCTGGAAGTCATGAAGCAGCTCGGCCGGGAAGGCATGACCATGGTCGTGGTCACCCACGAAATGGGCTTTGCCCGGGAAGTGGCCGACCGGGTCATCTTCATGGACGAAGGCGTGATCATCGAAGAGAACACACCTGAGGAGATTTTCCAGAATCCCCGCAACGAACGGACCCAGAATTTTCTGCGCAAAGTCATTTAAAGGCCGGAACAGGAAAACCGTTCCAGCCTGAATCCGGACAAAAAATTCCACCAATTCAATCTATGATGCTTACATATTTGTAAAAATTTTTCTTGACAAATATATATTTTTTTTAAAAAATATATGTAACACTATTTTGGAGATCGTTACGCATAGCAAGACACATGACTGAAAATAAAAAATATTATTTCATCAGTTCCCTGAAAAAGGGGATGGATGTACTGGAACTTCTGGCGGAGCACAGCGAGCTGAGCGTCAGCCGGACGGCCAGGGCCCTGGGCTACAACCGGGCCGGGGCGCATCGCTTTCTGGCCACATTAAAAGAGCTGGGCTATGTGGATCAAAACAGAAACGGCCATTACGAATTGACCTTCAAGATTCTGGAATTGAGCACCAAGCTGGCCAGCCGTTTTGAAATCCGGAAGACGGCCATGAGCTTCATGCAGGAACTTTCGAAAAAATACACGGAGACCATCAATCTGGGATTCCTCGAAGGCGTGGATGTCGTGCATTTGGAAAAAATCAACAGTCCTGAAATTCTCAGAATCGACTCGGAAATCGGCAGCCGGGCCCAGGCCCAGCATACCGCTCTGGGCAAAGCCATCCTGGCTTATCTGCCGGAGCCTGATCTGGAATCATTCTGGAGTAATGCCAAACAGGATCCAAGCACTTCAAAATCAATCGCCTCCCGGGAATCGCTGCTCAAGGAGTTGCAGCAGGTCAAAGCCCGGGGCTATGCACTGGACAACGAAGAGCTCTGTCTGGGCCTGCGCTGCATTGCCGTTCCTATTTTCGACAAGGCCGGACATCCGCGGTATTCCATCAGCATCTCCGGCCCCAGCCCCCGGATGCCGGTCAGACGAATCCACGAGATGGAAAAAGACATGCTCAGAATCGGCAGGGAGTTGTCCGACAGTCTGAAAAATTTCGCTCAGGGATGACAGGATTGCCGATTTTCGAATACTGATTTTCGATTTGAAAAGCATTTGCCAAGGACACATTCACAAAGGAGAAAAAAATGTCTGAAACACTCAAAAAAATTCGCGATTTCATGGAAAACATGGGAATTCCCGGACGGGACGGCTATGATCTGCCCACTTCGGACAAATCCTTTCCGGACGGAGCCAAATGGCGCATTGAAATCGCCGGGGTGGAACGGGCCTCCACGTTGGAGGCCATGATTGCCGAATCCAAAAAGCGCGATGTGGTGGTGCACCGGGCCATCGGCACGGTGGGCGGCTCGACCTTCTGCGATTTTCAGGAACTCAAGGACATGGCCCAAATGGCCAAAGACGAGAAAATAGAGCTGATCATGACCACCGGGCACCGCAAGGCCTGGGATACAGGGGCCAAGGAGAATTCAACCTGGGAAGGGGCCATGCAGGGTATGCGGCTGCGCGGTTCGGACAACATCTCCTACCACATTGCGGACATAATGCGTAATGTAGAAGCCGGTTTTCGGGGCTTCCTGGTCTATGACGAGGGGGTGCTGTCCATTGTCAGCAAGATGCGGGCCGAAGGGCTCCTGCCCAAAGAAACCGTCTTCAAATTTTCGGTCTTCGGCGGATACTGCAGCGCTGCCGGAGCCAAGGTCGTCGAGTCCATGGGGGTCAATTCCCTAAACCCCTTGTCGGACGTCTCTTTGCCCATTCTGTCCGGCATCAGAAAAGCCGTAGACATCCCCCTGGACGTCTACACCATTGTGGTGGATTCCTTCGGCGGAATGTACCGGGCTTACGAAACTCCGGAAATCGCCCGGGTGGCCTCCCCTGTCTACTTCAAATTCGAACCGGGCTCGTCCGAGGCCGACATCTACAAGCCCTGGATGTTCGAGAGTTATCATCAGGACTTTATCCGGGAGAAGGTCAAAATCGCCTCGGTGGTCCAGGAAATCATGGCCAAACACGCCCCAGAACTGAAGACATCTCCCAAAGGCCCGGCCGATCTCGTGCTGCCGGTGGCGTAGTCCAGAGGCCAGGGGTCAGGGGTCAGGGGTCATCCCTGCCAGAGGCAGGGCTCGTAAGAAACTTCAGATTTTTCCCATCGGGGTCGGGATCGCTATCGGTATCGCTATCGAGAATTGATATGATAAAGATGAAGACTTCGATCCCGATAGAGATACCGATACCGACATGGATTTTCTTTTGAAGTTTCTTCACTGATCAAACTGGCAGTCGTTGTATTAAATAAACAGCAAAACAGCTCAGTCGAATATTGTGTTAAATATCAAATTATTATATGTCAGCCCTGCCAGCTTCCGCGCTGACACCTGAAACCTTTGCAAAGATCAAATTTTGATAAAACCGAACCGTAATCCATTAACCGCAGCATCCAACATGCTCACACGCATGCGACGAGGTTTTCCTATGTCCCCTATTGAAAAAGCCTTTGCCTCCCGGACCCATGAAGTGGAGTGGTCCGGGATTCGCATCATGTTTGCCCTGGCCGACGAAATATCGGATGTCGTCAACCTGGGCATCGGCCAGCCGGATTTCGATACGCCCGGCTTTATCCGGGATGCCGCCAAACAAGCCCTGGACGACGGTTACACCAGATACCCGCCGGCCAAAGGTTTTGCCGATCTGCGTCAGGCCATTGCCGAAAAACTGAAAAAGAAAAACGGCATTGACACGGATCCGGATTCGGAAATCTTTGTCAGCGTCGGGGCCATGCAGGGTATTTTCAACACCTGCCTGCACCTGCTGGATACAGGGGATGAAGTCGTCGTGATCGATCCCGGCTATGATTATTATTCCCAGATCAAACTCTTCGGGGGCGTTCCGGTCCCGGTTCCTGTCTATGAGACAAACCAATTCAAGGTGGATCCCGAAGATATCCGGAAGGCGGTGAGCCCCAAGACGAAATTCATGATCATCAACACGCCCTCCAATCCCACAGGCGCCGTATTCGATGCGGACAGCCTCCGGGAAATCGCCGCCATCGCCCAAAAAGACAATATTCTGGTCCTTTCGGACGAGCCCTACGAACATATCGTCTTCGACGGCAAGGAACACGTGAGCATCGGGGCCATGGAGGGCATGAAGGACTTGACCATCTCCGCCTACACCCTGTCCAAATCCTACGCCATGACCGGCTGGCGCGTGGGCTATGTTGCGGCTCCCAAACCTTTGATCGATGAGATGGAAAAACTCATGGAGCACATGGTCTCCGGAGTGACGGCCGTATCCCAGCGGGCGGCCCTGGCTGCGATCCGCTGCGACCAGCAGTGCGTCAAGGACATGGTTCAGGCCTACGAAAAAAGGAGACGCATAGTCCATGAAGGCCTGAATGCCATTGAGGGCATTTCCTGCATTCTGCCGGAATCCACCTTTTACGCCTTTCCCAACATTACGAAGACCGGCCTCAGCTCCTGGGATCTGGCCAAAAAACTGGTTCGGGAGCAGCAGGTGGCCGTGGTGCCGGGCAGTATTTTCGGCAAGATGGGCGAAGGCTACCTCAGGGTGTCTTTTGCCGCGGATGAAACCCAGCTGCACAAAGGGATCGAACGGATCAGGAAAGGGGTTGAAGCCCTCTGAACAAAAAATAAGAGAAGAAAGGGTTCCAGGTTCACGGTTCACAGTTCACAGTTAAGAAAAAAAGAAAGCTTTTATAATGACCCGGAATGTATCTTCCGAGACAGAGATTAACCGATAACTAACTGAAATACTTATTCGTCATTATAGCTTTTGGAGATTATAAGCATGGCACTCTTTACCAAACAGGAATATTTGCAGCGCCTGGAAAAAACCAAATCCAGGATGGAGGAACAGGGGCTGGAGGTCATTGTCCTGGCCGATCCGGCCAATATGAATTATTTAACCGGTTATGACGGCTGGTCCTTTTATACCCCGCAGGCAGTACTGGTGGCGCTGTCTGAAGACGAACCCCAGCTCATCGTGCGGGGGATGGATGTCAACGGGGCCAAACACACGGTCTGGCTGTCCGAGTCAAGTTACCAGGGCTATCCGGACGGACTCGTCCAGGTGGCGGACCAACATCCCATGAATTTTGTCGGGGAATTCATCAAGAAGAAAGGCTGGGCCGGCAAACGCATCGGACTGGAAAAGGATGCCTATTATTTCAATATCCGCTGGCTGGAAGCGCTGCAGAAGACACTTCCCGACGTCGAATTTCAGGACTGCAGCCTGCTGGTGAACTGGGTGCGCAGCATCAAATCCCAGGCCGAAATTCTCTTTATGCAGGAGGCCGGGAAAATCGCGGAACAGGCCATGCAGACCGCCCTGGACTCCATCACGCCCGGCAAACGGGAATGTGAAGCCGCAGCCGAGGTCTTCCGGGCTCAAATCCGGGGTCTTCCCGAGTTCGGAGGGGATTACCCGGCCATAGTGCCTTTGATGCCCACCGGGTCCAAGACTTCGGCGCCCCATTTGACCTGGACCGAAGAGCCTTACAAACAGGAGCAGCCCATCAATCTGGAGCTCGCCGGCTGCCGCCATCGCTATCACGCCCCCCTGGCCCGGACGGCCTGGATCGGCCGGAAGCCACCGCAAAAACTCCAGGAGCTGGCCCACAATACGGTTGAGGGCCTGAACCTGACTCTGGAAGCCATCAAACCGGGACTGGCCTGCGAAGAGGTGGAGTTGGTCTGGAGACGGCACATCGCCAAACTCGGACTGGAAAAAGAATCCAGGATCGCCTATGCCTTGGGCCTGAATTACCCTCCGGACTGGGGGGAACATACAATGAGCTTCAGACCGGGAGACAGGACCCTTCTCAGGCCCAACATGACCTTTCATATGATATTGGGGATGTGGATGGACGATTTCGGCTTTGAATGCAGCGAGTCCCTGCGCATCACGGAACAGGGCTGCGAGACCTTCTCCAATTTTCCGAGAAAGCTGTTTGTGGTGGATTAATTTGACTCCATAATTAACAATGATCTGTTATTATTTCAGTATGTTCAAAATTTCTCATTATCATCAACAAATTCGAAATTCGAAGTACGAAATTCGAAACAAATCCGAATGAAAGAAATTCCAAATTCGAAACGTAAGAAGAGATGAGGCCCTTTCCGTATTTCATGCGTGGATCTTGTTCTTCTCTTTGTTTATATGGTTGGAAAATTTGAATTTAGTGCTTGTTTCGGATTTCGAATTTCGTGCTTCGAATTTAACATGAGATAGACTTTCCCAAAAGGTTTTCTTAATTTTAGAACACGGCAAAGTGCTCAAACAAACTATGCGATTCCAGGCGACCCCCGGACAAACCTCCTACGGTGAAGACATCGGCATCCTGCTCTTGGACAGCAAGGCCCCTTTTATCCAGGGAGACGTGGGCAATGCCAAGAGTTACCGCTATCCGGTCCGCTTCAAACGGGTGGAGGGCTTGACTGTGGAGCGGATCTTCGCCCACGACCGGGCCTTTCTGGAGAAGATGATCGAAGGGGCCAGGGAACTGGAGCGGGAAGGAGTCCGGGCCATCACCGGAGACTGCGGCTTCATGGCCCTGTATCAGCAGGAGGTCAAAGAGGCGGTTCGTATTCCTGTCTTTTTGTCCAGCTTGATCCAGATTCCCTTCATCAGGGCCACCCTGCCCCGCTCGGCTCAAGTGGGCATCATCACGGCCAATGCCCATGCACTCACCGAAGAGGTCTTCAGGGCTCTGGACATGGAGCTGAACAACTCCCTGATCATTGCCGGCCTGCAGGACAAACCCTATTTTTATCAGGCGGCCATTGCGGAAACCGGGGCTCTGGACAGCAAGGCCGTCCAGCATGAAATCCTGGAGACGGCCTGGGACATGCTCCAAACCCATCCCGGCATCAGATCGATTCTCCTGGAATGCAGCATGCTGCCGCCCTACGCCGCTGCAGTTCAGGAGGCCGCCGGACTGCCGGTCTATGATTTTCTGAGCATGATCAATCATGTCCGTTCGGCCCTGGTCAAAGAACGGTTCCCGGACGCACTCTAAAATCCGTTTTGCAATGCAGCATTGCGAAACGGATTTGTTTTTATGAAGTCAACAATCAACAGTCAGAGAGGCTTTTAAAATTTGATTTCGGGCATGGAGGATGTCAATTCTTGATCTTCATCCATTCAACAATCGTAAATTTTCAATCTTCAATCTTCAATTCCAATGTGGCCTTATGGATGAAATACAAGCCCGCATCCAGGAACTTCGTGAAGAACTCATCGAACTGAGGCGGGATTTCCACGCCCATCCCGAACTCGGTTTTGAAGAATTCCGCACCGCCGAAGTGATCGAACAGTATCTCCAGGATCTTGGACTCAGCACGAAACGAATGGCCAAAACCGGAGTGGCGGCCTTGCTGGAAGGCGGCCGGCCAGGCCCGGTCCTCATGCTCCGGGCCGATATGGACGCCCTGCCCATCAGCGAAGAAACCGATGTCGAGTACCGATCCGCCAAGCCCGGGGTGATGCACGCCTGCGGCCACGACGCCCATATGGCCATGCTCTTGATCGCCGCCAAAATTCTGGTGGAAAAAAAGCAGGACCTGGCGGGCAGCATCAAATTCCTGTTTCAGCCCAACGAAGAAAACGCCGGGGCCCTGCCCATGATTGAACAGGGCGTACTCGAGAACCCAAAAGTGGACGGGGCCATGGGGCTGCACATCTGGACCCCGCTTGAATCCGGCAAAGTCGCAGTTTCCGCCGGTCCGGTCATGGCCGGTCTCGACGTCTTCAAAATCACAATCCTGGGGCGGGGGGGGCATACCGGCTACCCCCATCAAGCCGTGGACCCGGTTATTGCCGCCGCCGGCCTGATCCAGGCCGTCCAGACGATCCAGACCCGGGAAATCGATCAATCCCAGCCGACCATCATCATGTTCGGCAAGATTCAAGGCGGAGCCAAGAGCAACATCATCCCGGACAGCGTGGAACTGGAAGGCACGATTCGCTATCTCTATCCGGGCGGCCCGGACAGCGAAGAACAACCCGCGGAACGATTCAAGCGCATCGCCCGGGGCGTCTGCGAGACCCATCGCTGCAGCTGCGACATTCGAATCGAACAGGAAAACATTCCTCTGGTCAATGAGGCAGGCATGGCCCAACTGGCCAGGCAGACCGCTCTGGACGTCCTGGGGAGCGAAACAGCCGTCACCAGCCTGCAGAGCATTGCCGGCGAGGATTTTTCGGAGTTCTGCGCCCGGATCCCCGCGGTCTTTTGCTTTCTCGGCTCAGGCAACGCGGCCAAAGGTACGACAGCGGCTCATCACAATCCCGGGTTTGCTATCGACGAAGACGTCCTGCCCACCGGCGTGGCTTTGCTGGTCAGGGGGGCCTTCAAATTTTTCATGGACTGGAAGTCAGTGTAAACCAGCCACTAATTCGTTAATCTATGGCTTGAACGAACATCATGAACTTTGCTGCATGAAAAATTTATATATTTTTTATTCAAAAAATATTTTTTATCTCTAAAATTGAAAATATCTCAGGATATAATGTACCGCCGTAAAAGGAAAAACAAGGTCTGATGACAAACAATTTTCAATTTTAGAGAAAGGAGGTGATCACCATGTAACCCCAAAGCACATGCAGAAATCTTTCCTCAAACCCTCAATAAAGGAGTTTAGCAATGAAAAAATTATTCCTCATAACAATCTGCGCCCTGTTTCTGGCCTCCGCAGCCATGGTCTCCGCCAGCGAGTACACCGGACCGGCCGTCAAGGCCAAACTGGCCTCCGAGGAAATTGAAGGCGATTTCATGACGGTCTGGGCCAACAACTTCGCCGATCACATGCGAAAATGGTCCGACGGCAAGATCGACATCGAGGTCTATCCCTATGGAACCCTCGGGTCTGAAGGGGATATCAACGAACTGGCCCAGATGGGAGTCGTGGAGTTTGTTTTTTCGGATTACGCCTGGATCAGCGCCTTTGTTCCCCAGGCCCAGGTTCTGGCCTTGAACTATCTCTTCCCCACGGAAAAGGTCCCTCAGGTCCTGGACTGGATGATGCACAACGGGGAATTCTATTCCCTGCTGGATGAGGCCTTTGAAAAGAACGGCCTGGTTCCCATGTCCGTCATGTTTGAAGGCTGGCAATGGCTGACCAGCAATCAAAAAGTCAACACCCTTGATGATATGAAAGGCTTGAAAATCAGGGTCATGTCCTCCAAGCTCCTGGTGGAGGACTACAAAGCCTACGGCGCGGTCCCGACCCCCATGGACTACGGGGAAGTCTACAGCGGTCTGCAGATGGGCCTCATCGACGGACAGGTCAACCCGCTCTTCGCCATCTACAGCATGAAATTCTATGAAGTCCAGAAATACTGCACCCAGCTGAGAAACGAACCTTTCCTGGGCATCCCTTCGGTCAACCTTGATTTCTTCAACAGTCTCCCGGAAAACGCCCAGCAGGAAATGATCAAATTCTGGCAGGATTCCATCATCGAAGCCGGAGACTGGATTATGAAGCGAAACGCCGAGGATATGGAAAAAATGAAGGAGGCCAAACCGGAACTGGAGTTCAATTATCTGGACGACGAGGCCATCGCCGCATTCGAAAAACAGGCTGAAACCGTGTATCCCAAATTCTCAAATATCGGAGGGGAAGGCGCGGACGAGATCCTTGAGGCCCTGCTGCAGGATATCGAAGACGCCAAAAAGGCCCTGGATATCCAATAAGAGCCTTTGAGAGCCTTCGGACTGACGTCCGAAGGCTCAAAATGGATATACACGAGGCAATCCTTTTCTGCGACACGCTTTCAATAATCAGCTCTCAATTCGAAAGGTGCACCATGAACCAGGAAAAAACTGTTGAGCAAGGGTTGACCTTTTTTCAGCGCCTGAACAGGAACGTCGGACTGGTGATCAACGGCGTGGAAGTCTCCGTTCTGGTTTTTTGCGTGGCCGCCCTGGCCGTCCTGCTCATCGCCAATGTCTTTGCCCGGACCTTTTTCCAGGGGATTTATTTTGCCGAGGAAATCTCCAAATTCCTGGTCATGCTGACCACCTTCACCGGGGTCAGCTACGGGGTACGAAAAGCACGGCATATCCGTATGGGGGCCTTTCTGGACGCCATGCCCCTCAAAATGGAAAAAGTGTTCATCATTATCATTTGCGCCGTCAGTGCCCTGGTCATGGGCCTGATGGCCTGGTTTTCCTATGAGTATCTCATGAACGCCATGTCCAGGGGCCACGTCACCCCGGCCCTCAGATTCCCCAAATGGACCTTTTACGTGATCATTCCCATTGGATTCGGCCTGGCCTGTATCCAGTATATCCGGACAATCATCAAAAATATCACGGAAAAAGACGTCTGGCAGTCGCCTGATCAACAGAGCGAATACGAGGATGAAGAGATTGGAGGGGGGCAGTTATGAATTTATTTGGAATCAGTCTGGCCACCATGCTCTTGTTCGGTTTTCCATTCATGGTCACCCTGCTAGGCTCCTTGATGCTCTATGTCTATGTCTACATGCCGGATTTCGCTCCCAAGCTGATCATAACCATGGTTCAGCAGGTCATCACCGGCGTCACTCCACCGGCCCTGGTCTGCGTCCCCATGTTCATCCTCTCGGCCAGCATCATCACCTCGGGCGAATCCGCCGGGCGGCTGATTAGAATGATCAAAACCTTTGTAGGGCATCTTCCGGGCGGCCTGCCCATCACCACCAATGCCAGCTGCACCCTGTTCGGCGCGGTCTCAGGTTCAACCCAGGCCACCGTGGCCGCCATCGGCGGAACCATGCGGCCCATGCTTCTGGATGCCGGCTATAAAAGCTCCTTCACCCTGGGACTGATCATCAATTCCAGCGACATCGCCTTTCTGATCCCGCCGAGCATCGGCTTTATCGTCTACGGGGTGGCCACGAGCACCTCCATCGGCATGCTCTTTCTGTCCGGCATCTTCCCCGGCCTGATGATTTTGCTCATGTTTTCAACCTATTGTTTTTTCTATTCCAAGATAAAAAAAGTGGGAACTCTGCCCAGGGCCGGATGGGCCGAACGGGTCACGGCCATCAAGGACGGCCTTCCGGTCATGGGCTTTCCGGTGATAATTGTCGGCGGGATTTACGCCGGAATCTTCAGCCCCACCGAAGCCGCGGCCGCGGCGGTTTTTTACTCCCTGATCCTGGAAACCGTCATTTACCGGAGCCTGACCTTCCACAGAATCGTGGATTCCTTTCTGCAGACCGGGGTCATCACCGGGGTGGTCTTCATCCTGGTGGGAGCCGGGCAGGCCTTCTCCTGGATGATCGGCTTCATGCAGATCCCGCAGCAGCTCCTCCCCCCGCTCTTCGGGACCGATCCCGGCATGCTCCGGGTGATGGTCATTGTAGTGGCGGTCTATTTTGTGGCCTGCATGTTTGTGGATCCCATCGTGGCCATTTTTATTCTCAGCCCGATCTTTCAGCCCTATGTGGTCGGCGCGGGAGTCGACCCCATCCTCCTGGGCACCCTGGTCACCCTGCAGGCGGCCATTGGATCGGCCACCCCGCCCTTCGGCTGCGACATCTTCACGGCCCAGCTCATCTTCAGGCGGCCCTATCTCGAGGTTATCGGACATTCCCTACCCTTTTTGCTGATGCTGATCCTGGCAACGGTTATCTTGATCATGTTTCCGGGCATCGCCCTGTTTCTCCCGAACATGGCCATGGGGGGATAAGGATATAGCATTAAGTACCAGGCCATTTGATCTCTTGATACTCAATCAGCCAATACCAAGCCATACCGCCAAAAGGCGTTCGGCCTCTTTTACATGCTCATCTTCTATATGACCAAAAGCATCGCCAATTTTTTCCCGGGGAACCGTACTGATTTTGTCTACCATGATCTCGGAGGTGAGCCGTAATCCATTTTCAGCAGAAGGTTCAACTCGAAGACGAAACAAAGGGGTTTCTCTCAAGTCGCTTGTCAAAGGCAAAATAGTCACTGATGGATGGACATTGAAAAAATCTGATTGTATTACCAAGGCTGGACGTGGCTTGCCATAGGCACCGGGCTGAACAACGGACACAATATCGCCCCGCATCATTCCCAGCCTCTTGTATCAGACACCTTTTCAATCCATTCCAAGATCTCAACTTCCTGCGGATCGTCAGTCACCAGGCAACTCTGGCGGCGACATTCTTCAGCAAAACCCTCTTTGCGAGTATCAGGAACCCAAATTTGCACCGGCCGCAAACCTGCACCCCTTAATCTTTCTCTATGCATTTGCACCCTCTTTGATATCTGTGCGGACATAAAATCACTCCTTTTCGTTTTGTTACATGTAACAAAGCGAAAGGAAATTGTCAATCCCATGATTTCAGCCAGTCTTTGAACGGAACAAATCTCTTATGTTCAAAAAACCGTGATCCGCCGCATGCAGCTGAGAAAAATCATGATCCCTGTCGGAGTCACAAGAACTATATGCTGTTATTTTAAGCTGTTAAACGGCACCATACAAATGAGGTACGAAGTCTGTATTTGGCTTATTGATTGAAATTTCCTCTCAAACTCCACTTGACAAAACCTGAGATTTTATTTTTAGTGGAATAGGTAATGATTACAATTATCTTGACAAGTAGCCTGGTGGAGAAAATGTTTAGGGCAATTGAAGACTGAAGCCTTAGATGTGAATAGTTCAACGGGATACACGAAAATATATTCAAACACTACAAGAATGGAGGTCGATTATGAAAAAGTATTTTCCACGAATTTTTTGGCTGCTGTGCATGGCTATTCTTCTCTCCATGCAATCTGTTTCAGCAAATGCTGAAGGCAATGAGTCCATGAAACATTGTAAGGGAATGCATGGTCCAAACCTTATTAAGAAAAACTTTCATGATTTCATGGAAAAAGAATTCCAGATTTTCATGCAGGAGTCTGAAACGATTCGCAAGGACTTCGCAGTAGCTGTAATGGAGCTTCGAACTTTGCTGTCCCAGGATTCTCCGGTTCAGAATGAGGTTAGAGCAGTCTTCAGCAGGGTAAGGGAAAACAAAGCCAAGCTTATGAAAATGGCTGAAGCCAGAGGCCTGCCGCATCACGCCCTGAAAAAAGCTTTGGGGCCTCTGGCCGGCAGCTTTAGCATGGGGCACATGATGGGTAAGGGCAAAAACAATAAAATGACTGGAAAAGATGCCATGATGGGTGGGAAAAAAGGAGGTAAGAGTGCGAAAACCGAGTAAAGGTGATATATGAAACCAAAATCTTTACTGGCCTTTTTACTCATAGGCGCTTTCCTCGGGTACTTCGTCTTCCATCCCATATCCATGGCCCTGGGCCATCTGATGCACCGGGAAAATGTATATGCGGAGCATTCATTACCGGCTGTACTTGCTCAATCGTTTTCATTGCACATGCTCCCCTGGGGGTTTTCTTTTGCTGTTGTCTTTGGACTCATGGGCTACATGCTGCAACGGATCCGGCTGAACGAGGATTTGCTCCGGCAAGCTAATATGGATCTTGACAGTAAAGTGGAGGAGAGGACAGCTGAACTCTCAATGGCCAACCAGAAATTGAGCGAACAAACCAGCCAGGCCCTGCTTGGATACGAAATCGGCAAAGTCCTTGTCCGGGATATAGATCTGCAGAGCTTACTGCAGCTTTGCACCGAGTCAATAGTCAGGAACCTCGATGCGGCCTTTGCCCGAATCTGGGCCATGGATGAAAAAAAGAACAGGCTTGAATTGATGGCCAGTGCCGGGATGTACACACATTTAGACGGAAATCACCGTTATATCCCGATCGGCAGTTTGAAGGTCGGCATGATCGCGAAGGAGAAAAAACCGTACCTGACCAACGAGGTCCTTGGCGATCCCCTGATCAGCGACCAGGAGTGGGTCAGGCGGGAAGGCATGGCCGCCTTTGCCGGACATCCCCTTGTCATCGGCGACAAACTTGTGGGCGTTATGGCCATGTTCGCAAAACAGCCCTTGCAGGACATCACCCTGAAGGCGCTGGCTTCGATTTCCGATGAAATAGCCCTGGGCATAGAACGGAAAAGATCTGAGGAACAGATACATTTCCTGGCCTATTACGATCGGCTGACAGGCCTGCCGAACTGGCATTATTTCAAAAAGATTCTGGAAAAGGCCGTGGTTTTTGCAGCCCGTTATCAGCAGACCTTTGCCCTTTGCCATATAGATATAGACGACTTCGGCCGCATCAATAACACCCTGGGGCATAAGGCGGGGGACGAGTGCCTGAAAATCGTCTCTTCGAGGTTGTCGAATGCCCTGCGCAATAGCGATGATCTGGCTCGTATGTCCGCGGAGGTCTCGCCCCTGGCCCGTAGGGGAAACGATGAATTTATCATTTTGCTGCAGGCGGTTGATAGCGCCGAAAAAGCGGCTCATGCCGTCGACCGCATACGCCGGGAGCTGTCCAGCCCCTATCAACTTGACGGGCATGAAGTATTCTTATCCGCCAGCATCGGCCTGGTCCTCTATCCTGATGACGGCGACGATGTCGACGACCTTCTGAAGAATGTGGAAACCGCCATGATCAGCGCCAAAAAAGGCGGAAAAAACAACTTCCGGTTCTATTCAAAACAAATGAATGAAGCCGCCCTTGAAATGCTGGACCTGGAGGCCAAGCTTCGCAAGGCTATCGAAGAGCGGGCTTTTCTGCTTTACTACCAGCCCAAGGTGGATATAACGACACGGAAAACCGTGGGCATGGAAGCGCTGCTTCGCTGGAAAGGGCCGGACGGCGGTTTTATTTCGCCGGCGAAATTCATTCCCCTGGCCGAAGCGAACGGGCTTATCGTTCCCATCGATAATTTCGTGCTGAAAGCCGCCTGCCTCCAGAACAAGAAGTGGCAGGAATCCGGCCTGGAAAAGATGAGTGTCGGGGTGAATGTCTCCGGACTTCAATTCGGGCGGACGGATTTTGTCCAGAATGTCTTGACGGCCTTGGACAATTCAGGCCTCGAACCGAGATACCTGGAACTGGAAGTCACGGAAACCACGATCATGATCGATCCGGAACGGGCGGTCCGCAACCTGAACGAACTGAAAGAAATCGGAGTGCAGGTCTCGCTGGATGACTTCGGGACTGGCTATTCCTCACTGAATTATCTGAAACAGCTCCCTCTTGACTCAATGAAAATCGATATCTCTTTCATCCGGAAGGTGGCCGCGGATCCAAAAGATGCAGCCATTGTCAAGACGATCATCGCCATGGCTCACAATCTGAATTTGAGGGTCGTGGCCGAAGGCGTGGAGGACGAACAGCAGTTGGAATTTCTAAAAGGGCATGACTGCGACCTCATCCAGGGCTATCTGTTCAGTCCGGCTGTGCCCGCGGTGGAATTTCCCGAACTGGCCCAGGGAATCTGGCAGCTCGCCTGATTCTTATGATTTGAATCTACACCTCGCTGAATATCCCGTTATATACTACGCCCCCGTGCGTGATCAATGACAGTCAGAGGCCACCCATTAAAAGGCCCGATGTCAGTGGTCGGTATTTATCTCACGGATACCATGTTTCAAAGAATTTTAAGGCGCTCATTTTTTTTCGGCTGCACCCCACAAGCATCTGCTCAAGTCAAAAGATGAGCGAAAATTTAAGCCGGTGGGCGGAATTGAAAAGCTCTATTCCATGAAGCAGTTGGAATAACAGGATTTGGTTTGTTTATTGCCAAACACTTTTGACCCAGTTACAATATCTTAAAGCGAATGTAAAAAAAGTTGCATATTTCCTGGATAGAATAGAAATAATGAGGAGAAAGCAGATGAATTACGAAACCATTGGGATACACATTTCGGACCTTGAAGTAACGGATGTTTCCCCTTTTGGCATCTGGTTGCTGCTCAGAGGAAAAGAATATTTTTTGTTTTTTAAAGATTTTCCTTGGTTCCAGGATGCGGCTGTAAAAGATGTATTTCATGCACAGATGGAATCCGAAAATCATCTGCGATGGCCTCTGCTCTCGACATCGACTTAACCGTCGAGTCGATTCAGGACCCCGGTGTGTATCCCATTGTTCACGAACCAAAGGGAAACTACGCTTGATTGGAAATGATGACTGAAAAAGCCGATTTGAAAGTTTTCATAACGTCTTTCTGAGATATAAACGTTGAATAATCTGTATCATACTGTCATACTGGGATCGGACCTCTCTATCGTGCACGAATTATTGTATAACTTAGCAAAATCAAGCCCTGTGGATATCTTGAAACGGGCGCTTCGCACCCGAAACAACGCGCCGCGGATTCCATCCGCTGGATGCTCGGCGCGTTAGGTTTCCGAATGGAAAATTTATTCCGAATTTGGAGAGAACTCATGAGTGACATCCTTTGGAGCGAGTTGACTTCCGATCTTCCCCCCTGATTCAACTCAATTGGTGCATGGGTTGTCCGGTTGATAGCGGCCATGTTACTGGGAGCGATCATAGGCTTTCAGCGCGAGCGTACAGGAAAGGCGGCGGGTCTGCGGACGCATATTCTTGTCGCATTGGGCACACCACTATTCGTACTTGCTGCAAAGGGAAGCGACATGTCGTCTGATGGCGTATCGAGAGTGATTCAGGGGATTTCTACCGGCATCGGATTCAGCAGAGCTGGCGCGATTCTGAAGTTAAGCGCCATGCGGGAGATTCAAGGTTTGACCACCGCGGCATGATTGTTAAAACGTGTCATTCGAGAAGAGGTGCTCATCCGCTAATACTTTGTTCAGCGTAAGCCAAGAAAAGATTTAGCCCGCGAATCACGCGAATGGGCGCGAATAGGAATTTTTATCTGCCGAGTTCTTATCCCCGGCAGATAAAAAAATGAGCTCTCTTCATTCGCGTCTATTCGCGTGATTCGCGGGCAGTCAGTTTTTTCCCATTATCAAAATATCTGTGGAGAACTACCCGAGAAGAAATCCATCAGTAAAATATTACCCGTGGTGAATGATGCGGATTGTACCATCATAACCCGTCGCACCCCAAATTGCTTCTGATCGTGTGACCGGACATTGTATCCGGACATGAAAAGTTGACAAAAATTCTCTATTTCCTTAATTTATAAGAAATTATACCGGACATACAACCGGACATAACACTGTTTTTTATGCGCGACTCCCCCGACACACCCAATCTCTCCTTTTCTCCTGCCCTGCCGGCAAGACGTCTGGGGGAACTCAAAGACTTGGCCCAGGAGGTGGCAGTCACCTCCTCCGATCTTGAAGGGCAACTTGCCAACAGCACAGCCAAGGCTCTTGGCGATTGCCTGAGATATCTCAACAGCTACTACTCCAATCTTATAGAAGGACACAAAACCTCGATCCTGGAGATCGAGGACGCTTTGAACAAAAAGTTTTCCCAGGATGGGGAAAGGCGCTATGCCCAGGAGCTTTGTGAGGAAAAATCCGAGCGTCAAGCCAGAAGGATCGTGAGCCAACTCGCAAGCGAAGGTCTGATCCAGTCCGACAGCCACAGGGCGCCCTTGCGCATCGCTTTTCCAACGCATGTTCTTCGCTTGTATTTTCCGGATCTGTTTGACCCGTCAGTTCTTGGGGAGCCGAATCAGGGCATTTAAGGTATTGTTTTAATGTTACAATTTTCTCTAGGCTTTTAGTTTCAAAAAATAAATTTAATCTTTACAAATATGTACTTTTAGTATAGTTACCTTTTTCGCAATAGAATATTTTTCGCAAAATACAAGCTATCTTAATTTTTAATTTCAGAGCTCTTTCCAGTGAGCTGAAATTTGAATGAATTTTTGGACACTTTATTGTGAATTATTTGCAAATCGAGGTTTCAGGTGTCAGATTTTAACGCATTGATATTGTAAATTTTTTCTTTACCTGACACCCGAGACCTCGTATGAAACTTCATTGTTCTTTCTCCGTCACCCCGGCGTAGGCCGGGGTCCAGCTCTTACATTTTTAATCTGGATTCCGGCCTACGCCGGAATGACGGAGGTGGTCGACCAATAGTTTCTTCATTGATCAAACTGGCTGGTCCGTCCAGCCAGCGGCCGCGCTGACACCTGTAACCTGTGGAATGTCAAATTTTAAATTTAAATCAATCATTTTAGTCAGTTAACTCTCATGACTGGTACAGGTGTACGAAGTCTGAATTTAGAAAGGAAAAAACAAAAAATACTTTTCATCTGATTTGCTTTAATGTGTGAAAGCCTAACTTACCGCGAGGTAAGGACGGAAAGCCACGGACCTCTTGAAAGACAGCCGGGTTGCCACATTGCTCACCTATTTTAAAAAACCTTCCAGGTGCCTGCACCCTGCGTTTCATTTTCGGCATACCGTTCTTACATCTCTCCGCGCTTTCACATTCTCAGATCATAGGGATTAATATAAGCTTTTGATATAAGCTTATACAATAAGGTACCATTATGGAAAATGAACATAAGACAAAAAAGCAGCTTTTGCAGGAGCTGACGGAACTGCGTTCGCAAAATGCCGCACTTGAAAAATCAATCTCCGGGCATATGTCGGATGATCTTACCATGGATGGTACCTATGGCTATGCCGAAAGTATTCTGGAAACTCTTCGAGACCCCATTCTGGTCCTGGATAAAGACCTAAAGATAATATCGGCAAACCGCAGCTTTTATACTACCTTTAAAACCACTCCTGAGGAGACCATCGGAAGTTTTATCGATACAGAGATATATCTCGTGGACCGGGCAAAATTGGTGCAATGTAATATTCGTGATGTCACTGAGCGCAAGAGGCAGGAACAAGCCCTGCGAGAGAGCGAGAAGAAGTTCCGCACCATATTCAACAGTTCCAGCGATGCCATTTTCATTCACGATAGTTCAGGACGGTTTCTGGAAGTGAACGATGTGGCTTGTGAGCGCCTCGGTTATACCCGAGATGAGCTGCTGGAGATGACCTTGATGGATATCGACACCCCGGAGGCGGCCAGAATTGTGCCAGATAATATACGACATCTGCATCAAGAGGGCTTTATATCTCTTGAGACTGTTCATCAACGAAAGGACGGACAACAATTCCCCGTTGAAATAACCAGTAGCCTGATAGATTATAAGGGCGAGACCTGGGTTTTGAGCACTGTCCGGGACATTACAGAACGCAGGCAGGCAGAAAAGGAGCTGCAGAGATATCAGCACCTCCTGAACAAGTCTCAGGAAATCGCGCATCTGGGGAGCTGGGAGGTTGACGTGGCCTCTGGGAGGCTTACCTGGTCCGACGAGACCTATCGCATCTTCGGGCTCGAGCCTCAGGAAGCGGAGATCACCTATGAAACGTTTCTCCAATTTATCCCTCCGGAGGATCGTGTTGCCGTGGACTCCGCATACATGGAATCCATCCGCATGAACAAGGACACCTTTGAGACCGAATTCCGCATAATCCGTGAGCGGGACGGTGGTATCCGTACAGTATTCGAGAAATTCTATCATATAAGGGATGATTCTGGGAACATTGTCCGGTCGGCAGGCATGATTCAGGATATCACTGAGCAAAAGCAAAAAGAGAGAGAAATCAAGGAGAGGGAAGAGGAATTACAAATCATATTCAACACAGTGGAGTCCGGTATCATCCTTGTTGATAAAGATGGCTGTATCATCCAAACCAACAAAACAATGACGGAGATGCTCCGATACGATCATGAGGATATTATCGGATCGAAGTATATGGATTACGTGTATGAGTCGGAGACAGAGGCGGCCGATACTAAAATGCGTCAGCTAATGAATCGGGAGTTGGACTCTGTGCATCTGGAACGTCGGTATCAGCGAAGCGATGGTGCGACATTTTGGGGCAGTCTGTCTGGAAGGCGGCTCTATTATCCGGATGGTACCTTTTGGGGGCTTGTTGGGGCTATTACCGATATCACTGAACTGAAGCAGGCTGAAGGAGCCTTACGCCAATCGGAGAGCTACTACCGAACCATATTCGAGACCTCTGGCTCGGCAATGCTCATTACTGAAGAGGACACCACCATATCCCTGGCCAGCTCGAACTTCGAAGAGCTGTCAGGATACTCCAAGCACGAGATCGAGGGGAAAAAATCCTGGACCGAGTTCGTGCATCCGGATGATGTGGAGTGGATGAAGAAAAATCACTATTTGCGACGGCGTGACTCGCACGCAGCCCCCCGTAATTATGAGTTCCGCTTTCTGGATCATAATGGAGCGGTGCGTCACGGCTATCTGACAGTCGGCATGATCCCTGACACTGCACAGAGTGTTTTTTCCCTTATAGACATTACCGAGCGCAAGCAGGCGGAGGAGCGCTTGCGGACCGCCCACGCCAAGGTGGACACTTTGGTGCAGTTAAGTGCCGATGGGCTCATAGTGCTGGACCAGGATGGGACAATCCTCTTCCTCAACCCTGCGGCCGCTGAGATGCTGGGGCGGGAGAAGGCCGAGCTTTTGGGAGAGCAGTTTGGACATCCCCTCATTCCAGGCTCAGACACTGAGATAGAACTTCTCTCCAACTCCGGGGAAACCAGAGTGGTGGAGCTTCGGGGCAGGGAGACGGAGTGGAACGGGCAGACCGCCCTTTTAATATCATTACGGGATATTACAGAACGTAAGCGAGCCGAAGAAAGAATCTATTACCTGGCCTATTACGACGAGCTGACAGATCTGCCCAACAGGAGGCTGTTTCATGAGCGGCTGAAGGAGGTTACTGCTCGATGTGAATATTTCGGTGACGGTGGCGTTGTGTTTCGGGTGGATATGACCAGGCTCAGGGAGGTGAACGACACCTTGGGGCAACAGGCCGGAGACGGGCTTATAAGAGAAATAGCGCGGCGCTTAGGTGACACAGTAGGTGAGGAAGACACAGTGGCCCGTATCTCCGGAGGCGAGTTCATGGTCTTATCAGAAGGAAGGGTTACTGATGAGAGAGCCTACAATCTCGGGGTGCGCATTCTGGAGCGAATTGGTCGGGAGCTCGAAATGTCCGGCAGGCTGGTCTACCCGGAAGTCAATATCGGGTATACCCTGTTTCCGCAAAGGGGGACGGATCCGGACACCCTGATCAAGCAGGGAGATATAGCCTTGAGCGAGGCCAAGAAAAGCGCCCACAGAATTCAGGAATTTACAGGGCAAGAGGATTGGATATCCCGACAGTTTCATTTGGAACACGATTTAAAAAAAGCCCTGACGAACAAGGAGTTCTTTCTCTGCTATCAGACGCAGATCGATCTCCGAACCGGCCGCATTGTGGGCCTGGAAGCTTTGCTCCGCTGGGCGCATCCCCAAAGGGGAATCGTCTCACCCGGGGAATTCATTCCAGTTCTGGAGCACACAGGAATGATCGCGGCAGCGGACGAGTGGGTCATTCATAGGGTGTGCAAACAGCTAGGATCCTGGCAGGAGAGGGGCATCTTTATGAAGACCGCGGTAAATCTTTCAGCTCGGGAGTTGAGCAACGACGCAATCATTGAGGTGGTCAGGACAGCCTTGAACGAGAATAAACTGCAAGCAGGCAATCTGGAGGTAGAGATCACTGAGACGGGCCTGATGGAGAACGTAAAGCGGACTTCACGGATTCTGCAAACATTTTCCAGCTGGGGGGTACGGGTGGCCTTGGACGATTTCGGGACAGGCTATTCCAGTTTGAGTTACCTGCAAAAGCTGCCCATCAATACCATTAAGATCGACAAGGAGTTCGTGGATGGCCTGCCGGAGAAAGAGGATTCCGTGACTCTGGTGCAGACGATTATCGCCATGGCCCACAATATGGGCAAGGAGGTTCTGGCTGAAGGTGTTGAGCGTGAAGAGCAGAGGCAAAAACTTATCGATCTTGGCTGCGACTATGGCCAGGGATTTTTGTGGAGCCGCCCACAGCCAGTTGAAAGCCTGTCACTCATGGGAGTTTGAGCTGTGCCCAGCATTGCTCATACCAGAAAAGCATTAAGTATACTGATCCAATTTTGTTTTTTTCGACAAGGACTGCTGATTCAAAGGTTCCTGGTATTTACAACACCTAAGTTGGATCAGTATACTTGAAAAAATGAAATGCAAGTTGAACCTGTCCATAACAATCATCTAAGCCGGTCATAGCCATTGGGGTTCCTCCTTGGAAAAACCCGGTTGCCGGATTCCGTGAACTGCTTCCAGTAGGTATGCTCCTGCCAGGTGAATCCCCCGGGCTTGCAGGGCCAGATGGAGTTGTTCTGCAACAGCGGCTCCTCCTCGATCGAATATTGAGAACAACTCTTGGCTTTTTCAAACAAAGAGCTCCCCGGTATCGGAGTATACTGGGCCAGATGCGGCCGAATCCTGTGCCGGTGTGCAAAACGAACCGCCCGGACCACCTCCTCCCCGTCCTGCTCCGGCAGACCGAACAAAATATAGGCTCCGATCTGTTCCGTCTTGAAACCGGCGGCTAACAAATTAGCCAGCCCCTCTTCCCAGTCCTGTAAGGAGAGTTTCCGGTCCGCCCGATTTGAAAAGTCGGCGCTCTCCAGACCGAGGCGGACCGTCTTCAAGCCGGCAGTATGCAGGAGCTTGCACAAAGCAGGAGTCAGATAGCGCACATGCATAGCGTTGGGGGCGTGCAGCCTGACCCCGGGATCTGCCGTGAATCGTTTGAGCAGAGGGTCCAGCCAGGTCTCCGGCCGGATGAGCAGGGCATCGTCATAAAAGGCAAAATCCCGCACGCCCCGGTCGATCTCTGTCTGCAGTTCCGTCCGGAGGGCCCCAAACGAGCGCTGCAGAAACCCTGGATTCAACACATCGCTGGCGCAGTAGGCGCAGTGAAACGGACACCCCTTTGATCCCAGGATAATGGAGAAAGGAGGGTCGGGATAGCAGTCCAGGGCCGGACCGGCCGGCAGCGGTTCGGGGATGGCAGGAACGGGCCGCTCCAGCAGCTCCCAGACCTGCTTCCAGTTCCCGGGATGCTCCAAGGGACCGCTGATAATCAGATCCGCGCCTGAATGCACCTCGGCATGCTCCCGGCACAGGCTGGCATAGATCCCGCCCAGAATCACCGGCGTCCCGGGGAAGGCCTTACGTACCAGGTCGATGATCGTCAGAACCCCGGGATACCAGTAGGTCATGATGGAGGTGATGAAGATGCAATCCGGTTGGGGCTGCAAAAGACGGAGAGCCCCGGCAACGGCTTCATAGGAAAGACCGTACCGGCTGTAATGCCTGGGAACTGACTGCAGGCATTCCGGCTTTTCCATCCGCAGCTTCGGGTAGGCCCCGGTGCCGAAACGCGATCGTCCGGGCCACCGGACATCCGACCACATGGGATCGAGGCAGTCCAGAAGGGCCACCTCGGCTCCGGCCTCCCGCATCAAGCCCAGGCAGGTCAAGAGACCGGCCGGCCGGGACCAGAAGTCATAGGCCGCAAAATCATAGATCCAGGGATTGATTCCGAGAATGCGGAGGCGATCACCGCTTCTGACCAGGGATGGCGTGTATTCAGGGGAGGATGTCCAGATAATCTTCGGCCACTTGGGCTTCTGCTGATTCAGGGCAGAACTCGAGGATTTGCTGGAACCATTTTTTGGCATGTCTCTTGTCCCCCAAACGGAGGTAATTTTCAGCCAGAGGCAGCATGACTTTGCAATTGTTGGGATTTTTAATCAGCCCTTCCTGCAGCAAGGCCACGGCCTCGGAAATATGTCCCTGCTCCAGTCTGTCGTTTGCCAGGAGCAAAATCGCCGGGGCAAAGCCCTCATTCTTTTCCAGGGCGAGCTGGGCGTACTCCTGAGCCAAGTCGTCCCGGCCCTGATTTTGAAACATCCTGGCCAGATTATAGGCCGGATACTCCGGGGTCAGATAGGTGGGCACGTCCAGAGCCCTTTGCAAGGCATCCTCGGCCTCGGCATACTTTTCCTGCTCAATCAAGGTCCGCCCGAGGTTGTTCCAGGCTTCTCCATAATCCGGATTCAGCTTCACGGCCTCCTGAAAGGCATCAACCGCCTTGGGAAATTCTTTGAGCTGCATTTGGACAAGCCCCATCAAAAAATGAAATTCCGGTTTTTGGGCGGCTCGATCCTCGATTGTCAGGAGCTCTTTCAGACCTTTCCGGGGCTGTTCATTCTGCAGATAGGATTTGCAGAGATCCATCCTGGCCTGCACTTCCTGTTCTTGCCTTGGGTCCCCGTTTTCCAGCCAGGCACAGCCGGGTACAAGCAAAACCAGCAGCGCAAACACCAGACAATACCGGGATACCGGGCGGATAAGGCCGGCCTGTCGGGAAGGAAAAAGGACATCGAACATCGAACGTCGAACTTTGAATGGTGAATGAAGAAAATTGAAATGTCTGAAGGTATTCAATGCTGATCTGCTGAATGATTTCATATGAAAGCTTTGATCCTGTGTCGTAAGCCGTTAACGTTCAGCCTTATATCACTTTATTCAAAGGATACTCAATAATGCCTTCCACCCCGATGATCATGAGCTCCGGCACGAGATCGCGCACGATGTTCTCGTCAACAACAATTTCAATGGACACCCAGCCTTTCTGGCGCAGCCCGGCCATAGTCGGCGAAGTGATGCTCGGCAGCAGATTGAGAACCACCTCAAGATCCGACTCCCGGACATTCATCTTCAGACCGACCATTTTTTCCGCCCGCAGAGCCCCTTGAAGCAAAACATTCATCTGTTGAATCTTCTTTTTCTTCCAGGGCTCTTCCCAAGCATTTTTATTCGCGATCAAGCGGGTGGACGTCACGAGCAGCTCGGCAATGATCCGGAGACCGTGGGCCTTAATGGTGGTGCCGGTTTCCGTGACTTCCACAATGGCATCAGCCAGCCCGGAAACCACCTTGGCCTCGGTTGCACCCCAGGAAAACTCCACTTCAACAGGAATCTCCGCATTCTGAAAATAGGTCCTGGTAAAATGCTCCAGTTCCGTTGCGATCTTTTTGCCCGCCAAATCTTCCGGGCGCTGATAGGGCGAATTCCCGGCCACAGCCAAAACCCAGCGGGCCGGGCGGTTGCTGGTTTTGGAATAAACCAACTCTGAAACCGTGAGCACCTCAGCCTCATTTTCCAAAATCCAATCTTTCCCGGTCAAGCCCACATCCAGGGTCCCGTCCTCTATATAGACCGGCATTTCCTGGGCCCGGCATAAACTGCATTGAATCTCGGGATCATTGATATCCGGGAAATAATTCCGGTCATGCAGCTTGATTTTCCAGCCGGAATTTTCAAACAGCTTGATGGTGGCATCCTGGAGAGATCCCTTGGGCACTCCGAGCTTCAAAATTGAGGATCTATCCATTGTCGTACACCTCCTTTGGATCGAACACCAGGGGCTGACACACCCAGCTCTCGTTGTGTCCTATCTGATGAAAAAAACAACTCCTGTACCCCTTGTGGCAGGCGGCTCCGCCGACCTGTTGCACCCTGAGCAGAATCGTATCCTGATCACAGTCCAAAAAGACCTGTTTCACAATTTGAACATGCCCGGAGCTTTCACCTTTATGCCAGATCTTGCTTCGGCTCCGGCTGTAATAATGCGCTTCGCCGCTGGCAAGCGTCAGCTCCCAGGCCTCCGGGTTCATGTAGGCCAGCATGAGGACATCCCCGCTTGCATCGTCCTGGACAATGGCCGGCAGCAAGCCGCCCCCTTTTTGAAAATCCGGAGTCTTCATAAAAAAATTCAAAGCAATTTTTTTATCTATTTCGTTTCCACGGCCTGTCGCGAACCCACCTTCTGAGCCCGGCATTCTCCTCCCCACTCTCTCACTCTCTCACTTTCTTCTCCCGCTGTCTTTGCCGACGTCCGACCTCCGAAGTCCTACCTCTCCCCCCACTCCTCACTCTCTTCCGCGATGAGCTGCCCGCAGGCCGCTTGAATGTCGGCGCCTTTGCTTTTACGCAGGTTGACCGTCCGGCCTTTGTCCCACAAGTACCGCTCAAAGGCAAGGATTTGTTCGGGTGCCGGTGGCTTGTATACCGCTTTTGAATCCGGGTTGAAGGAAATTAGATTGATTTTGCAGCGCAAAAAAGACAGCAGCCTGTTCAAGTCCCTGGCCTGCTCCAGGGAATCATTCACTCCGCCTAAGAGAATATATTCGATGGTTATCCGCTGCCGTGTCTTGAAAGGCAGTCCACGCAAAGTCTGCAGCAAATCGTCAACAGAAAGCAATGCAGCCGCCCTGGGCATGATCCTGGCCCGCAGCTCCTGATTCGGAGCGTGCAGCGAAACCGCCAGCGACCCCAAACCGCTAGCGGCATAATCCTCGAGCCTGTCCGGGATGCCGACACTGGAAACCGTGATTCTGCGATGGGAAAAATTCATTCCCTGAGAATCTCCAAGAATATCAAGGCTTTTTTTGACTTGAGACCAGTTGAGCAGGGGCTCCCCCATACCCATGTACACGATATTGCGAAGCCTCATCCCGCTCTGATGTTCTTCCAGATATTCCTTCCCCGTCAAGACCTGACCCAAGATCTCGCCGGAGGTCAAATTCCGCTTGAAACCCATCCGGCCGGTGCTGCAAAAGGTGCAGGCCAGAGGGCATCCCGCCTGGGTTGAAAGGCACTGGGTGTAGTGATCCTTTTCCGGAATGAGGACGGTCTCAATCAAATTTCCGTCCTCCAGACGCAGCAAAATTTTGACGGTCGCATCCCGGCTTTTTTTGAAAACCTCGATGACCGGTCTTTTCAGGACATAGAGCTCATGCAGTTTCCGGCGCAGGGCATGGCTGATATTGCTCATGTTGGAAAAGTCAGTACACTGCTTCTGCCAGAGCCACTGCCAGACCTGTCTGGCCCTGAAGGGCGGCTCGCCCAGCCCTGTCAGGGTCCGTTCCAGTTCAACAAAGGACTGATCGAGAATATTGACTGTTGCTTTTCGTTCCTGGATCATGCTGCCGTACAACCTGCGCTGGACAAAATAGAGACTGAACCAACTTCCCTTTTGTGCAAGAAAGCCCTGGAGCCTTAGAACCGGCTGTTTTTATCGGAAAAAACAAACCCGGATCAGGCTAGAAACGCTCATCCCGACCCGACATTTTTAGCCGTCCTTTTCCACGCCTGTCAAGCAGCAACTGGATTTTGGCCAGGAGGTTCTAAACCTATAAAACAATCATCCCGGCAGGATATATACTTCCGGGCGGCATGGATTGCGCGATTCGGCATATTTGAGGAAGGTCTCCGCTCAAACCCGGCGACACGCCAAAATCGCAATCCATGCCGCCCGGAAGTTTGGCTTGACTTCAGCACCGGAAAATATATATTTCCACATGAACGGCAAGCTGTACTGCGATGATATTTTCCTGAAAACTAAAACTTTTTTCGCCTTAAAAAAAAATTTGGAGGGCCTCATATGAACCGATCCAATTCCGTGAAGCAAGCGACCACTCGAGTGGAAACCCTGAACATCTTCATGCGCGGGATCTATCAATGGATGGCCGGCGGGCTGGGCCTGACCGCCGCAGCCGCGTATATGACTTCCTCCAGCGAGGCCATGATGCAATTCGTTTTCGGCAATACCATGGTCCTGATTTTGCTCATTGTTGCCGAACTCGGCCTGGTCGTGGCCATCAGCGCCGGAATCAACAAACTTTCAGCATCAACTGCCTCCGGCCTCTTTCTGTTGTACAGCGCTTTGAACGGCGTGACCATCTCCGCTATTCTCACAGTGTACACGCCGGCTTCAATTTTCAGCACCTTTGTGGTCTGCGCAGGGATGTTCATCGCCATGAGCGTCTACGGCATGACGACCAAAAAAGATCTGACTTCCTGGGGCAGCTTTCTGTTCATGGGTTTGATCGGGATCATCATCGCGGCCGTGGTCAATATGTTCCTGCAGAGTTCCATGCTGGACTTTCTGATCAGCGGCATCGGGGTCCTGGTCTTTGTGGGACTCACGGCCTACGACACCCAAAAACTCTCCCGCATGGGTGAATCCGCCCCCATGGACGATGCCACAGCCATCAGACGCGGCACTATTCTCGGCGCCTTGACCCTGTATCTCGACTTCATCAACCTCTTTCTCATGCTTCTGCGCTTCATGGGTCAGATGCGGGAATAATCTCCTATGACTTTCCAAAGCTGGCTCCGCCCGCAACCCAAAGGTCCCAAGTTCACGGTTCACAGTTCACGGTTAAGAAAAAAAAACAGTTTTTCAAACGACCCAGAATGTATCTTCCGAATATCTTCCTCTTCAAACCGTGAACCGTGAACCTGGAACCGTGAACCATATCCGACAAGGACTTCAACTGCATCGGAGCAACACATTTTCTTGTTTTCTATGACAGCGATGAACCGATAAGGCACTAAAATCAATCAGCTTAGATGAAATCCCGGACCATTGAATTGTCTGAAAAGTTTCCAACGCTGCCTGCTTCCCCTGGCTGCGCCCTATGCCGGCCTGATGCATCTGCGGGCTCAAGGCTATGCCAAAAACTGGCTTCGATCCTGGCGCCCGCCGGGTCCGGCCATCTCTGTGGGCAACATCAGCTGGGGGGGCAGCGGCAAGACCCCATTGTGTGAATGGCTGCTTCAATGGTGTCTTGACCGCAAGCTGAGCCCCCTGCTCCTGACCAGAGGCTACAAAGCCAGACCACAATCACACCCCTACTCTGTTCGACCCGACAGTCCAGTCAGACAGGCGGGCGACGAACCCCTAATGCTCTTCCGGGCCACCGGAGCGCATATTCTGGTTGATCCCAACCGCATCCGGGCCGGACAATGGGGCTGGAAACATCTCGCTCCGGACCTGTTTATCCTGGACGACGGGTTTCAGCATCTGGGCGTCCAACGGGATCTCGATCTCGTCCTGTTGCGGCCTGCAGACCTGTACCAGGGATGGAACAGGGTCCTCCCTTCAGGCACCTGGCGGGAAGGGGCGGGGGCTCTCAAACGGGCCTCCGCCTTTTTCATCAATGCCGACCCAAGGACGTTCAAAAACCTGCACCCCGTCATTTTAAGGCGACTGGCCGCTCTAAAAAAGCCCATATTCAGCTTCCATCTCCAGGCATCCGGCTTTCTGCGCGTCAAAGACCGGATCCGCCGCACACAATTGCCCGGTACAGACTGCCTCCTGATCAGCGGGGTCGCGAATCCCCAAAAAATCTACACCACCGCCGTCCAGACCCTGGGAAAGAAGCCCGGGGCTCATCTCCTCTTTCCAGACCACCATCCCTACACCCCAAAAGACTGGCAGAAAATAAGAGATCTGGCCGCATCCCGGGGGGGCGCCCCCGTGCTCTGCACCCCGAAAGACAGCGTCAAACTGGAACAATTCGAGGCTGACAATCTCTGGACCTTTGACCTGGAACTCAGATTCGGTCCAGCGCTGCTCACTGACCTCGATTTTCCCCGGTGGCTGGAAAAGAGGCTCTCAAAAATCCGCATTTGACAACACATCAGGAGTATGAGAGAATATTTTAATGGAAAGGAGCCTCCCTGATGATCAATGCAGCATCCCTGTTTACCACCGGCTGGACCGGCTTGATCGAACTTTTGAAGTTCGATCCGGTCCTCCTGATGGAGCCGAATATGATTTTTCGGCTCTGTCTGCAGGGTTTGCTGCTTCTCGGCTCTGCCTTTTTCGCGGGTTCTGAAACCGCCCTTTTTTCTCTTTCCCGCCTGGACCTGCATAAACTGCGCCGGGAAAAACATCCCCGCTCCGAGACCCTGCACGCCCTCCTGGATCAGCCCAGACGATTGATCATTTCCATTCTCTGCGGCAATGAACTGGTAAACATCGCCCTCACCGCCAACGCGGCCGGCATCCTCGTCCAGCTGTACGGGACAAAACAGGCCGGAGTGATGGCCATCGTGATCATGGTGCCGCTGTTGCTCATGTTCGGCGAAGTGACCCCGAAGACCATTGCAGTCTCCAATCCCGTCCGGATCAGCACCGGCCTGGTCGCGGCCCCTCTCAATTTCTGGGCCCGGCTGATCACGCCTCTTCGTTCCGGCATCCGCTTCATCGCCGACTGGATCACCACCATGATCGTCGGCCAGGAAAAAGCCGCGGACAACATCCTTCATCTGGATGAATTCCGCTCCCTGGTGGAAGAAGTGGCCAAAGGAGGAGAGCTCGACGCCACGGAACGGGCCTTGATCCACAATCTTCTGGATGCCAATGATACGGAAATCGTGGAGATCATGATTCCCAGAACCCAGACCTTTTTCCTGGACGGCGAGATGAGCGTTCCGGAAATGATAGAAACCTGCAAAAAATACCGCCATGCCAGAGTTCCGGTCTGCCAGAGGCACCGCGACAATCTCATGGGCTTTATCCACGCCGAAGATATCCTGCGCCTGATCCTGGATAATAAAGATCTGGGAAGCCTGACTCCCAGGGATATTATGCGCCCCCCGGTTGTGGTGCCCTTGACGAAAAAAGTCGACGAAATGTTTGATTTTTTTCAGGATCACAACGTTCGGGCCGCGGTATGCCTCAATGAATTCGGCGGGGTCGAAGGCTTTATCACCATCAATGATGTCTTGAGTTTTATTTTCGGCCGCATTTCCGGAGATGTCTCCGGGCAGGAACACTACAAAGAGCGCGATGAAAACCTGTACGAAGTGCCCGGTGAAATGAAACTAACCGATTTCAACAACTTAACTCATTTTGGCCTGGAAGATCCCCGGATGACCACCATCGGCGGCGTGGCCTTTCGACATCTGGACCGCCTTCCCCAGGTTGGGGACAAGGTCACTGTCGAGGGCATCGAGATCACGATCTTGGAAATGGACAATCACAGAATCGCCAAGGTCAGGGTTTCCAGAGGAAAAATCGATGAAGAGGAAGCATCCGAGGATTCGGCGCCCGAGGAACAGGTTTCAGGCACGGCCGAAAATTCCGGAACAGATGACCTGAGGGCTTGATCAATGGATATTTTTATAATTCTTTTTTCCATGTTTGTCCTGCTTATTGTCAAGGGCTTTTTTTCCGGTTCGGAAATCGCCATGGTCAATGCGGACAAAATGAAACTGCACCATCTTGCCAACCAGGGGAACAAAGGGGCCGGCCTGGTCCTGAAACTCTTTGAAAAACCGGAAAAACTGCTGGGGACCACCCTGGTGGGGACCAACATCTCCACCATCGCCCTGGCCACCCTGGGCACCATGCTCCTGATCCGTTTTTTTGGAAGCTGGGGCGACGTCATTGCTTTTTTGTTGTATACCCCCCTGTTTCTCATCTTCGGCGAAATCGTGCCCAAGAGTGTCTACCAGCAAAAATCCACGTCCCTCGCCCCTTTGATCGTCTATCCGCTCCATATTTTCTCCGTACTCTTTACCCCGATTGTCTATATTTTTTCCAAAGTAGCCGGAACGGCGGCGAAAATAGTCGGCGGAGGCAAGACGCAACCCAATCTCTTCATCACCCGTGAACAGATCAGGGCGGTGCTGGAGATGTCCGAACGCGGTTCAAGCGTTGATGATTTTGATCGCAGCCGGATCAAACGGGTGATCCGCTTTGCAGAAACCACGGTGGGTGAAGCCATGATCCCTTTGGCCGAAATCATCGCCATTGAAAAAGAGCGGTCTACACGGGAGGTTATATCCCTGATCCGACGGCACGGATACAACCGCATTCCGGTCTACCGGGAAAATATCTCCAATATTTTCGGCGTGATCACCTTGAGCACCTGGGATCTCATGGAACCGGAACTCCCGGATAAGACCGTCAAGGAATTGACGCAACCCGCTTACTTTGTCTCCAGCTATCAGACCATTGACCAGCTGCTTCCCATCCTCAGAAAACGTGAAGACCACATGGCCGTGGTGGTGGATGAATTCGGTTCGGCCGTGGGTCTGATCACGATTGAAGACATCCTGGAAGAGGTGGTCGGAGAAATCGATATGGGCTATGATTTTGAAGAATATCTGCCCAAACAGCGGGGAAAAGTCAAAAAACTGGATGACGGCGTCTACCTGGTCGATTCCCGGCTCCCTCTCTCAGAGGCCAATGAGCTCCTGGGCATCGAACTGCCGGCCAAGGAATCCTATACAGTCGGGGGCCTGGTCATGGCCCGCCTGCGCCACATTCCGGAGGAGGGCGAGTCCATCCTGGAATTCGGCTACAGATTCACCGTGGAACAGGCTACGGAACGCGCCATTCAAAAGGTGCGCATCGAAAGGCTTTGAATGTCTGGAATGTTCTTAAAATTGGACATTCTTTTGGTTTTATTCAGCAATATTAAATCTTCAATCTTCAATAGTAAATCCTATAGAACAGGCCCTACTTGGATTGGGCGTTTTTCAAAATTGACTCTACCAGCCTGCTCGTACTCAACCCCTGTTCTAGATCCACGAGACAGACTCTACCCCCGGAACTCTCGACACTCTCACGCCCGACCACGGTTTTTTGAGTATAATCCCCGCCCTTGACCAGAACATCCGGCTTTATGGACTCGATGAGCTTGAGCGGGGTGTCTTCGGCAAATACGATCACCAGGTCCACACATTCCAGGGCGGCAAGAATCGCGGCCCGGTCCTCCTGCTTGAGAATCGGCCGCTGCGATCCTTTCAGCCGTGAAACTGAATCGTCGGCATTCAGCCCGACCACCAGGCGGTCTCCCTGGGTCGCGGCCGCCTGCAGCAGTTTGATATGCCCGGGATGCAGGATATCGAAACAGCCGTTGGTGAAGACGATCCGCTGCTCCTGCCGCCGCCACTGTTTAATGATTTCCAGTCCGGCCCCAGCGGGCAGCACCTTGGGCGAACCCCGAAAATCCTCAGACTGGAGCTGTTCCAATTCATCTTTGCGCACCGGCCTGGTGCCCAATTTTCCCACAACAATGCCCGCGGCCCGGTTCGCGATTTCCGCGCCCTGGCTCCAGGGACATCCCGCGGCCAGGCATCCGGCCAGGGTAGCGATCACGGTATCCCCGGCTCCGGAGACATCAAAGACTTCCCGGGATCTGGCCGGAATGACCAGCGGGTCCGCATCCTTCTGAAACAAGACCATCCCCTCTTGTCCCCGGGTCAGGAGCAGGGCCTCCAAGTCCAACTGATCCACCATGGCAGCGGCCTCTGGAAAAAGGACCTTTTCATCCCGAGAGTCTTTCCTGGAAACATCCTCAAATTCTCTAATATTCGGGGTAACACAACATGCTCCGCGATACTTTTCCCAGTGCAGGCCTTTGGGATCCACCAGAACCGTGATTCCGCAAAAACGACTGTAGTGGATGATCTCCCGGCAGATCTTTGCGGTGAGCAGCCCCTTGCCGTAATCCGAGAGCACCAGGACACAACCCGGCCGGATGGCCGATTGGACCGCTTTCACAAACTTCTCTGCAAAGGCGTCACTCACGGCTTCGCTCTGTTCCTCGTCAATGCGCAGCAGTTGCTGCTGCCGGGCCATGATCCTGGTTTTGGTGATCGTGGCATAAGCCGGCTCTGCAAAGCACAGATCGACGATCCCCTGATCTTTGAGCATGCCCTGCAGACAGAACCCGTTGGCGTCCTCTCCGTAAAGGCCGCAGAGCTGCACTGAAACGCCGAGACCGGCCAGATTGGCGGCCACGTTCCCGGCCCCGCCCAAGGCCCGGGTCTGTTCCCGGCAGTGCAGGACCGGTACAGGGGCTTCCGGGGAAATCCGTGAAACATCGCCCCACATATAGCGGTCCAGCATCACGTCACCGACCACGACAACCCCGGCCTTGGAAAATTCAGGAAGTCGAGCGGGAATATGATTTTGAATTTTGGATTTTAAATTTTGGGTTGAAAAGAATTCCATGAACGTCTGCTCCAGGCTCCTCACCCTGCTCTGCGTTTTCCGTCAGCTTTGCCTCTGGCAAAACTGACACATATCTAATTGAAATGTTTTATAATACACTCATAAACTCTTTGGCTGTTGATCATGTAATCCACGACTGCCAGCTTGATCAATGAAGAAACCGTGCAACCAAGAGGTCATAGGATAGAGAACCGGTCACAGAGTTCTCTTGAGCGACCTCGCTGGGAGGCTCTTTGGGTTTGTTAGGCTTGCTCGCCGGGGGAAACCGGACCGCGGTCTCAGCTTTAAGCCTGAAAAAACGAGATGTATTTTCATAAAGCAAGGCAGGTCCTCCAAGGAACAGATTAAAGAGTCCGGAGGGGGCAAGGATCCCCCGTGAGCAAGCCTTAGAAAACCAAGAGCCGAAAGCGTTAGAGCGAAAGAGAGCTCTGTGACCGGTTCGTGGTATCAGCTGAAGTTTCATACGAGTCATACCAGAGGCAAAGCCGACTCAGAACACCCGGCCCATCGGCTCCACCATATCCGCCCCCACATCCACGGCCACAGCCTCAAACAGGCTGCTCACCTGCAGCACGAGGCGATTGCCGCCCTTTTTACGGTCGATGAGCCCCTCCACACCCTTGAAGGGACCGCTCACAACCCGTACTTTCTGCCCTTGTTCCAGGTACTCATGCGGATAGACATGGGCCTCGACATCGATGACGGTTTTGATGTGCTTGAGTTCCCGGATCAGGCCGGCTTGATCCGGAACTTCAATCACTCTGGCAATCTGGCTGGAACACATGGCCTGATAACGTTCATAGTCGTCGGCCTTGAAAAAAACATACCCGGAAAATACCGGCACCAGGCTGTGCCGAACCCTTTTTTGTCCGGGTTGACGCCGCAGGACCAAAGGCAGATAATACCCGATGTTTTGGCGGATTAAAAAAGCGGCCAGTTTTTTTTCCCGGCGGCTTTTGGTATGTGCGATACGCCAGACCCGTTCCCGGGTTTCGGCTTCACAACGCTCGAAAAGGTCCCGGGGGAAAACAGAGACTGGATTGTGATGCAAGGCTTCGGTCATCCCCTGTCAAACCTCACTGATCAGACTGCAATAATTTCATTTCATAACATTTTTTCTGACAATCAAAACCCGAAACCTGTTCTCGGAGCAATGGACGATGACGAATCAGACCCAAAAACCTGAAATTCTGGCCCCGGCCGGCAACAAAGACATGTTTCTCGCCGCCCTGGCCGCCGGGGCGAACAGTATCTATTGCGGGCTGAAACATTTCTCCGCCAGAATGGAGGCTGAAAATTTTTCAATCGCCGATCTGGCCGCCCTGAGAGAAGCAGCCGCCGCACAGGGCAGCCGCACCTATTGCGCCTTCAACACCCTGATCAAGCCCGGAGATCTTCAGTCCGCCGGCCGCCTCCTGGACCGGCTCGTTCGGGATGTTCAGCCAGAGGCCCTCATTTTCCAGGATCTTTCGCTGCTTGGTTTGGCCAGGGAACTCGGTTTTCAGGGAGAGCTCCATCTTTCCACTCTGGCCAATCCCGGAACCCTTTCCGGTTTGCAGACCATCGCCTCTTTGGGAATCAACCGTCTGGTGCTGCCCCGGGAGCTTAATATCGAGGAACTGCGGCTCCTGGCAGGAGAATGCCCTCAAGGTCTTGATCTGGAAGTCTTCATCCACGGCGCCTTGTGCTATGCCGTCTCCGGGCGCTGTTACTGGAGTTCCTGGCTTGGCGGCAAAAGCAGCCTCCGGGGGCGCTGCGTCCAGCCCTGCCGGAGGCTGTACAGCGCTGCACCCGGAACCAAGCGTTACTTTTCATGTCTTGATCTCAGCCTGGATGTCCTGGTCAAGACCCTCCTGGAAATCCCCCGGGTCGCCGCCTGGAAAATCGAAGGCCGCAAAAAAGGGCCCCATTATGTCTTTTACACCACCAAGGCCTACCAGCTTCTCCGGGACCACCCCACGGACAGCCAAGCCAAAAAACAGGCCCGGGATTTCCTGCGACAGAGTCTCGGCCGCAAAACAAGTCACTCGATTTTTCTGCCCCAGCGTCCGCACAACCCGATCCAGCCGGACCAGGACACCGGATCCGGTCTGTTCATCAGCAAACTTGGCAAAACCGAAAACAATCGATTCTATATCCGGCCCCGTGAAGACCTCCTCCCCGACGATCTGCTCCGCATCGGCTACCAGGACCTGCCTGGCCATCATCTGACCAGGATAAAGAAGTTCATCCCCAAAGGAAACCGCTACCAGCTGCCCAAGCACAACAAGACGCTCGTCCCGGGTACTGCCGCCTTTCTTATCGACCGCCGTGAGCCGGAGCTTCGAAACCTTCTGCTTCGGCTGCAGAAAAAACTCGTGGAACAGCCCCCAATCCAGCCGATGGCCTCAGGATTTCAGCCCAAATCATACACACCGGCCTCAAAATTCAGAAAGCGACGCATCATCCGAGTGTTTTCGAACATCCCCATTGGCAAACTGAGCGCGGGAGACGGACTCTGGCTCACCCCGTCCCTGATCCGCAATCTGAACAAGACCCTGGTCTCCAAACTCTGGTTCTGGCTGCCTCCGGTCATCTGGCCCAAAGAAGAAGCGGCCTGGAAAAAAAGCATCAAAGAATTAACGGCCCGGGGTGCGAGTGCTTTTGTCCTGAATGCTCCCTGGCAAATCGGCCTGTTTCCGTCTCTCGAAACAAGCGAAATCTGGGCCGGTCCCTTCTGCAACATCAGCAATCCATATGCCCTGTCTCTGCTGCAGGATATGGGTTTTGCAGGAGCCTTTGTCAGCCCGGAACTGAATCGGGACGATTTTCTGAGCCTGCCCTCTATCTCTCCCCTGCCTCTGGGGATCGTTCTGGCAGGTTCCTGGCCCTTGTGCATCTCCAGATTTCTTGCCTCTGAACTGCAGACCGCTCAACCCGTCACCAGTCCCAAGAAAGAAGTGTCCTGGATGCTCAAACAAGGACAGACCTATTACCACTATCCCAATTGGGATCTCGACCTGTCCGCCCACAGAAAAGAACTGGAACAGGCGGGTTATGCCCTTTTCGCCAACCTCTATCAAAAACGTCCGCCCAAGATCCCCAAAGCACAGCGAACCAGCACCTTCAACTGGGATCTGCGCCTGCTTTAGACTTATCGGTTAATCTCTGTCATAGAAAACAAGAGAATGTGTTGCTCCGAAGCAGTTGAAGTCCTTGTCATAGAAATTAGAAATTGGAAATTGGAAATTTGATGAGACGCAATAGAACATTCTGCTTTTCTGCATTCTTTTCTTGCCAATTTCCAATTTCGAATTTCAAATTTCGAAGTAAACCTGGAACCTTTGGGTTGCGGGCGGAGCCTGCTTTGGGATTTAAGATTGAAGATTGCTGAATACAAGAAACTATACTGATCCAATTTTGGTTTTTGAAACAAAGACTGATTGTCCTTAGATTTCAACGACAAAATCCTGAAAAAGGTAAGTTGGAGCAATATACCAGGGCCATAGCCAAAATCATTTTCTTCAAGGCTAAGGAAATTTTTTGAACAGAGGACCGTTCAAAAAATTTCCTTGAGCATTTCTTCGTCCGCTTGGCCGCCTTCTTCCGAGGCGTCGCCGCCGGCGTCCCCTGAGGCGCCCGTTCGTCCGGCCGGAGAAATTTTTGTGGGCTGAGTTCCGGCCTTGAAAGGCAGGACGTAAGTTTTCTTGCTGGCCGGCCCGGCCAGCAAACCGTTTTCCGCATCGATGCGGGCCATGACCACTCCGGGCGGCCGCTCGAAATCCTGAACAGGATATTCTGCCTCCACCGCCTCTCGATAGCCAAGCCAAATGGGCGAGGCGGCCCTGGAGCCGGTCTCGTATTTGCCCATGGGCTTTGGCTCGTCAAAACCCACATAGACTCCGGTCAAAAGATATGGGGCAAAGCCCATGAACCAGGCATCTTTCTGCTCGTCGGTGGTCCCTGTTTTTCCGGCTACAGGCCGCTCCAGGGCCTTGACCCGCCAGCCGGTGCCATGCTGCACCACCTGCTGCATGAGGTGAGTGATGATATACGCTGTTTGCCGGCTGATGGCCTGATGTGAGTTCACGCGGCCGGTATAAAGTGTTTGGCCCCAGGCATCCTCCACCTTCACAACCAGCCTCGGTTCAATAGTGGAACCGCCCCGGGAAAAAGCCGAATAGGCCTCACAGAGATTCAACAGACTCACCGAGGCCGATCCCAGACTCACAGACAGATCTCGAGGAAATTCAGCCTCAAGCTGCAGTTGCCTGGCCCTTTGAATGACCGTGTCAATGCCGATCTGCCGGGCCACACGAATGGTCACCAGATTTCTGGAACTGACCAGAGCGTTTCGCAGCAGGGTCGGCCCGAAAGAGGTCATTTCATAATTCTCCGGCTTCCAGGTGGTGTTTGTTGATTTGTTGGTATAGACCACCGGGGCGTCCAAAAGCACGGAGGCCGGGGTCAATCCATTGTCCAGGGCCGCGGAATAGACAATGGGCTTGAAGGCCGAACCGGGCTGGCGCTTGGCCTGCATGGCCCGGTTGAACTGGCTTTGCCCGAAGGAATAGCCGCCCACCATGGCCAGGACATCCCCGTTTTCCGGGTTGAGTGAAACCAGGGCCCCTTCCACCTTTGGCTTTTGCTTGAGTTCCAGCTGCAGTCCTTTCTCGCTTTCTTTTTGATCGGAGGCAAGGGCCGCCCAGACCACATCCCCGGGCTCAAGCACCTTGGTGGCGTCTTTGATCCGGCGGACTTCTTCAGGGGCCTTGGCCGGGTTGGGCGAACGGCACCAGCCCAGGCTCGAGACATCGATCCAGGCGCTCTGGTCCTGGAACCCGACCCGGGCGCCGTCCTTGGAGACTTCCTGCACCAGGACCTGGAACCACTCCCCCGGCTGGGGGCCGTCGCCCTGAAAAGAGGCCTCATCGAGAAACCCGGCGTATTGGTCTTCAGCCAAATGCTCAATCGGACCGCGCCAGCCCCTGCGCCTGGCGGATGCTTCCAGCCCTTTGCGGAGCGAAGCCTCCGCCGCCTGCTGGTGTTTGAGGTCCACAGTGGTATACACCTTGAGGCCGCCCCTATACGTGGCCTCCTCCCCGAATTGCAGCACCAGCCAGCGCCGGATCTCCTCCAGAAAAGAAGCTCCGATTTCCCAGGAAGGATCCCGCATGGATGCATATTCCAAAGGCTCGTTCAAGGCCCGGCCATAGGTCTCGGCATCGATCCAGTCCAGGTCCAGCATGTGCCGCAGGATGGCCATCTGACGGATCTTGGCCTTGCCTGAGTGTTTGTAGGGATTATAATGCGAAGGGGCCTTGGGCAGGGCGGCCAGCAAGGCGGCCTGGGCAAGGCTCAATTCAGAAGCATGTTTGGCAAAATAGGTCCTGGCCGCGGCTTCAATGCCGTAGGCGGACTGACCGAAATAAATCTGATTGAGATAGATGGTCAGGATTTCATCCTTGGCCAAATTTTTTTCCAGTCTGTAAGCCAGGATGGCTTCTTTCAGTTTGCGCTTGTAGCTTTTTTCCGGGGTCAAAAGCAGGGACTTGATGACCTGCTGGGTGATGGTGCTGCCTCCCTGGACAATATCCCCGGCCAGCAAATTTTTGATTGCCGCCCGGAAAATGCCCATGAGATCAATCCCGGGGTGTTCGTAAAAACTTGCATCTTCAGCCGCCAGAAACGCGGCAGGTACATGCGAAGGCATCTTGCTCAAAGGACGCAAAAATCTGTTTTCCCGGCTCAGATAGCCCAGCACCTCTTTGTTTCTGGTGAAAACCGTACTCGTCAAGGCCGGAGTATAATCCGTAATGGTCTTGATCTGCGGCAGATCCTGGACCGCCCAAAAATAGACCCCTATGCCCCCGGCGACTGCACCGGCGCAGCACAGCAGAAAAAACAGGGCGATACACAGCAAAATCTTCTTCATACGAAACTAATCTTCCCTTTTCCCAATAAATCATGAAGGTGGACCAGACCCTGCAGGACCCGCTCTCCGTCCACCACGGGCAAAACCGTAATCGCGGCCTGCTCCATACGCTCCAGGATCTCGGACCCTTTCTCCTCACTTTCTGCGTATTTCGGCTCCCGGGTCATGAAATCGTCCACCGGCTCCCGGAGGGACAAGAGCTTGTGGCAGACCAGCCGCCTGACATCACCGTCCGTGAGGATGCCCAGCAGGCGCTGCTGATCATCCAGGACCACAACCGTTCCCAGACCGCCCCGATCCAACACGGCCAAAGCCGCCTCCAGGCTGACCCCGGATTGAATCACAGGCAGATCCCGGGTGTGCATGATGGCCTTCACCGCCGTCCTGAGCTGCCGCCCCAAATCGCCGCCGGGATGAAATCGCTGAAAATCCTCGGAGCTGAAAGATTTCCATTCAATCAGTCCTACGGCCAGGGCATCCCCCACGGCCAAAGCCGCGGTGGTGCTGGCTGTTGGGGCCAAACCCAAAGTGCAGGCTTCCTTTGGCACCCGTGTGCTGATCACCACATCACACATCTTGGCCATTGGAGAATGCAGAGCGCCGGTCAGTCCGATCACCTGCGCCCCGAGACTGACCAGGACAGGCAGAATCGCATTGAGTTCGTCGGTTTCTCCGCTGTTGGACAGGGCAAGGACCACATCTCCGGCCTTGATTAGCCCGAGATCGCCGTGCGCCCCTTCCACTGGATGGAGGAAATAGGCGGCTGTTCCGGTGCTGCTCAGGGTCGCGGCAATTTTTCGGCCCACCAGCCCGGACTTGCCCACACCTGTGACCACCACCCGTCCGGAGCAGCCGGCCAGCAAGGTCAGGGCCTCTACAAATTCCCGGCCCAGATTCCTGCTGACCTGCCTGAGGCCTTCGATTTCGATGGCCAGAACCTCGCGGGCCAGGTGAATCCACCTATAGTGCTCCGCGTACCCCTCTTCCGGATCTTGGGTTTGTTTCATCTTGTTGTTTTGTATCATCTCTCTCTCCCGGAGCAATATATCACACTCCCCAGATACAAGCCCTCTCCCTTATAACCTGAAAATCCGTCTTCGGATTTTCAGGTTTCGAGGCAGAGCTTGCCATAGCCCGCTTTGGGCAGTTCCGGATAGTGGCCGTCGAAGCAGGCCCGGCAATAGCCGTAATCGGCCCCCACGGCCTGCATCAGTCCGTTCAGGGACAGATAGTGCAGTGAATCCAGGCCAATGAATCTGGCGATATCCTGGACCGAATAATTCGCCGCAATGAGCTCTCCTTTTGAAGAAAAATCAATGCCGTAATAACAGGGATACCGGATCGGCGGACAGCTGACCCGCAAATGAAGCTCTTTGGCTCCGAGTTCCCGCAGTTTTTTCATCCGGGTCCTGATGGTGGTTCCGCGCACGATGGAGTCTTCAATGATCACGATTTTTTTACCCTTGATCATAGCCTTGACCGGATTGAGTTTCACCTTGACCCCGAAATCCCGCATGCCCTGAGACGGTTGAATAAAGGTTCGCCCCACGTAATGATTGCGGATCATGGCGTTTTCATAGGGCAGGCCGGATTTCTGGGCAAAGCCGACAGCCGCGTACATCCCCGAGTCCGGGAATGGCATACAGAAATCTGCATCCACCATGGATTCCTCGGCCAGCATCGCTCCCATGGCTTTTCGCCTGTCATAAACATTCTCTCCAAAGACCACGGAATCGGGCCTGGCGAAATAAATCAACTCAAAAATGCAGGACCGCTGTTTCCTTTTGGGCAAAACCTGTCGCGCTGTCATTTTCCCCTGCTCCAACACCACCATCTCCCCCGGTTCCACTTCCCGAATGTATTCGGCGTCCAGTAAATCAAGGGCGCAGGTCTCCGAAGCCAGAACAGTGGTCGCACCGACGCGTCCGATGACCAGCGGGCGAAATCCCCAGGGATCCCTGACCCCGATAATTTTTTCATTGGCCTGGATCAACAAGGCATACGCCCCGTGAATCCGGGAGCAGGCCACGGCTACAGCCTCTTCAATACTTACGCCGTTACAGTTTTTGGCCACCAGATGCATGAAGATCTCGCTGTCCATGGAAGTCTGGAACAAGGAGCCTTCATTTTCCAATTCCCGTCGCAATTCAAGGGTATTCAGGAGATTGCCGTTATGGCCGATGGCCAGATGTTGATCCCGGAAATGGACCATAAAGGGCTGGGCGTTGCGGAGCAGGGAGGCCCCTGTGGTGGAATAGCGGATATGGCCGATGGCGTTGCTCCCTTTGAGTTCATGCCCGAGATGCCGCTCGCTGAATACATCGGCCACCAGGCCCATCCCGCGCTGTTCCCGAAGCTTCTCCCCATCCCAGGTCACGATGCCGGCGCTTTCCTGCCCCCTGTGCTGCAGGGCGTAGAGTCCGAAATAGGCCAGTCTGGCGGCCTCGGGATGACCGTATATCGCCACCAGCCCGCAATTTTCTTTCTTCATATCCTGCTCCCTTTGCTGTTTGCAAAATGAATCTTTTTTTCTTTAATCATATCAATGGGATGACTCCCCTGAAATATAGAGCAGGATATTGATATTTTTTGAACTTGCATAGGCACTATAGGATTTACGATTGGATATTGAAGATTTAATATTGCTGAATATAAGAAAATCAAGAGGTTACCACGGCTCTAGCCAAAAACATTTTCTTAAAGACTATAGTGGACGATCGCTTACTTTCTCAAAAAAATTTATGAAATAAAAATAGATGCTGATCCATTATTCATGGCTCCAACAAGGACTGCGTCCCTGAGCATAACCCATCTCCAAGAAAAGGGCCACGGTGGATCAGCATGGATCAGCATGGATCAGCGTAATATTCTTGGAGACTGCGTACATCCATACCCCGCGAACGGAGTTCCTCCATGGCCAGAGCCAGAGCCCTGGCGCCGGCCACAGTGGTGGTGTACGGGATCTGATACAGAATCGTGGCCAACCTGATGGCCGAGGAATCCTGAACCGTGAGTTTTCCTGAATAGGTATTGATGACCAGATCGATCTGCTCAATCATATCCAGCACATTGGGGTGATCCTCATAGACCTTGTTCACGATCTCGACCGTGATGCCCTGACTGGACAGAAAATCCGCCGTGCCTCTGGTGGCCACCAGACGCAGCCCGAGTCTGGACAAACTCCTGGCCGGATCGACAATCTGGGGTTTGTCTCGATTATTCACGGAAATAAAGACCGTTCCCTGATTCGGAATCATTAACCCGGCCCCGAGTTGACTCTTCATAAAGGCCAGACCGACATTGCGGTCGATGCCCATGGATTCGCCGGTGGATCGCATCTCCGGTCCAAGCAGAATGTCCGCCCCGGAAAAACGATTAAAGGGCAGAACCGCCTCTTTAACTGAAACATAGCCTGATTTCCGCTGCGACCAGGGATCAAGGTCCCTGAGTTTCTCACCAAGCATGACCCTGGTGGCGATTTTCGCCAAAGGCACTCCGGTGGCCTTGCTCACAAAGGGTACTGTTCTCGAGGCCCTGGGGTTGACTTCCAGAATATAGACCTGATCGTTCTGGATTGCGAATTGAATATTCATCAGGCCCACCACCCCGATTTCCAAGCCCAGGGCTTCAGTCTGTACCTCCAACTCCTTCATCAGGTCAGGACTCAGGGTATAGGGGGGCAGCACACAGGCGGAATCCCCGGAGTGAACCCCGGCCTCTTCAATATGCTCCATAATCCCGGCAAGATAAACAAGCTCTCCGTCACAGACCGCATCCACATCCACTTCCACGGCCCCTTCCATAAATTTATCCAGCAAAATGGGATGATCCGGAGAAATCACCGCGGCTTCCCGGAAATAATTGAGCATGTCCTCCTGATCATATACAATTTCCATACCCCGCCCCCCCAGAACATAGGACGGTCTGACCACGAGGGGATAGCCGATCCTGCCGGCCACCTCCAGGGCCCCTTTCTCGGAGCTGGCGGTCCCGTTTTCCGGCTGCCGGAGATCGAGTTTGTTGAGCATGGCCTGGAAGCGTTCTCGATTTTCAGCCCGATCGATGCTGTCCGGGGAGGTGCCGATGATCTTCACCTTGTTTTCGAGAAGGGGCAGGGCCAGATTCAAGGGAGTCTGCCCTCCGAATTGCACAATAACCCCATCCGGCTCCTCCACTTCCAGAATATTCAAGACGTCTTCCAGAGTCACCGGTTCAAAATAGAGGCGATCCGAAGTATCGTAATCCGTGCTCACCGTCTCCGGGTTGGAATTGACCATGATAGATTCAATGCCCATGTCCTTCAAGGCAAAAGAGGCATGGACGCAGCAATAATCGAATTCGATCCCCTGACCGATCCGATTCGGGCCGCCGCCCAGAATCACGATTTTTTGATTGTCTGTCGCCCGGCTCTCATTTTCCGATTCGTATGTGGAATAAAAATAAGGGGTAAAGGCCTCGAATTCAGCCGCACAGGTGTCCACAAGCTTGTAACTGGGCACAATCCTGTTCTGTTTTCGAAAGTTCCGGATTTCCTGCTCCTTGACTTCCCAGAGTGTCGCTATCTGCCGGTCGGAAAATCCCATGGATTTTGCCTTGCGCAGCAAGCTCAGCTCTGTTGGAGCCTGAGCTGCAAATTCCTGCCGTCCTTCCGTCGCCAGGACATGTTCAAAGTCAACGATCTCTTTGATCTGGGCCAAAAACCAGGGATCAATCCCGGTTATGTCGTAGATTTCCTGCACCGGCATACCGCCGAGCAGGGCCTGTCGCAGGACCAGGAGTCTTTTGGAGTGGGGCCTTTTCAGTTCCGCCTCGATGGTCTCACGGGCAATAGCCGTTTTCTGAAATGTAAACCCCAGTCCCGGGCGGCCGATCTCCAGCGAGCGGAGCCCCTTCTGCAGGGCCTCCTTAAACGTCCGGCCGATGGCCATGGTCTCCCCGACGCTCTTCATGGAGGTACTCAGTACATCCGGCACACTTGTGAATTTTTCAAAGGTAAACCTGGGTATCTTGACCACGCAATAATCTATCGTCGGCTCAAAAGAAGCCATGGTCTCCCGGGTGATGTCGTTGGGCAATTCATCCAGGGTATACCCCACAGCCAGCTTTGCGGCAATCTTGGCAATGGGAAATCCGGTTGCCTTGGAGGCCAGGGCCGACGATCTGGAGACCCGGGGGTTCATTTCAATGACCATCATTTCCCCGTTGTCCGGATTCACCGCGAATTGGACATTCGAACCGCCGGTCTCCACCCCGATTTCCCGCATGATGGCCAGAGAGGCGTTGCGCATGGCCTGATATTCCACATCGCTCAGGGTCTGAGCCGGAGCCACGGTCACGGAATCACCGGTGTGCACACCCATGGGATCCACATTCTCAATGGAGCAGATGATTACACAATTATCCTTTGCATCCCGCATGACTTCCAGCTCATATTCCTTCCAGCCCAGCAGGGACTCTTCCAGCATGACCTCGGAGGTCATGCTGGCGGCCAAGCCCTGTTTGCAGATGGCGGAGAGTTCCTGAGGATCATGGGCCACACCGCCGCCGGTTCCCCCCAGGGTATAGGCGGGACGGACAATGATCGGGAAAACAAGCTGTTCTCCAAGGGCCTGCACATCCTCAAGCGAACCGGCAATACCGCTTTTGGGTACCTTAAGGCCGATGTGCTCCATGGCCTGTCGAAACTGAAGCCGGCTCTCCGCTTTTTGGATGACCGGCAGTGAAGCTCCGATGAGTTCAACCCCGTACCATTCCAAAACCCCCCGCTCTGCAAGGGTCACCCCGATATTCAATGCGGTTTGCCCGCCAAGGGTCGGCAAAAGGGCATCCGGCCGCTCTTTATCGATGATCTTTTCCACAATTTCCGGGGAGATCGGCTCGAGATAGGTGCTGTCGGCCAATTCCGGATCAGTCATGATCGTGGCTGGATTTGAATTGACCAGCACCACTTCGTAGCCTTCCTCTTTCAGGGCTTTCAGGGCCTGGGTCCCGGAATAATCGAACTCACAGGCCTGACCGATGACAATCGGCCCGGAGCCGATAAGCAGAATTCTCTTGATGTCGGTTCTTTTCGGCATATCGAATTTTCACACCTGTTTGATGTTGAGATCAACCCGGCAAAAGGTGTACTCTATTCCGTGCATTTGGGCAAGGAAGACCCATACCTCTTGACAAGCGGGGTTCGACCTCTTACTTTCTTTTTGCGCAAAGTTTTGAACAAACGCAAACACTCAGCAAACGGCAAGCAAGCTGACACGAGGAATACATCTTTGACTGGACAGCCTTTAAATTGCTTCCCAGCCGGCAGCAAAGTGACCATTGCCCACTTGGACACCTGCAGAGGCGCCAAATCAAGACTCTATTCAATGGGCCTCATACCTGGCACTGAAGTCGAAATCACCTCCGGCGGATACGGCCCCTGCCGAATGAAAGTCCGCAACAGCGAACTGGTCCTGGGGCACGGCATGGCCTCAAAGATTATGGCCTTCAAAGCCGATTGAGCTTTTCATTCTCAAGCACACATTCCAGACCATGGCAGACCACCCAATTCCCCTGCGGCAACTCTCCGTCAGACAAAAAGCCAGAATAGTTTCCTTGAAAGCCTCCGGTGAACTCGGCCGGCGTATTCGGGATATGGGCCTTTTACCGGGCGTACAGATCACGGTTCTGCACCGAGCCCCGCTCAAAGATCCCGTTGCCTTGCGGGTCAATGATTTCACACTCTCCCTGCGCAACAACGAAGCCGATGAGATCCTGGTCCAACCGCTTGAGGATTGAACCCCCTAGTGCTCCAGGCCGACCGGGCCAGTTTTTTCGAGCCGGAGCAGCCGCCGTGATCAGCAATGCATCCGGATTGATTCTTGGTTTTGAACGGATCGAACATCCCGGAGCCTGGCAGCTGCCCCAGGGAGGTCTCAAAGGACAGGAAACCCCACTGCGGGGAGTTTACCGGGAACTCTATGAAGAGACCGGCCTGGCCCCGGATCAGCTCGCCTTGCAGGCCTCTTATCCGGACCCTCTGGTCTATGAACTGCCTTTCCCGCTTCGCAATGCAAAAGTCGGCCGGGGGCAGGTCCTGTACTGTTTCCTGTTCCGACTGCTCGGAAAGGAGGGGGACATTGAGCTAAGCCCGGGAGGAGAATTCAGATCCTGGAAATGGCTGTCCTTTCCTGAATTACTCTCGACAGTTGTTGCATTCCGGAAACCGGTTTATCAAAAACTCGCGGACTGGGTGCTGACAGGCTAGCACTAGCATTTTCGATTTGCGACTTATCGGTTACTTTTTCTGAAAGACGAGCAAACCGCTTATTCAAGGCCAACACGCAAAGACTGCCGAAAGACTTCCCGGCCGTCAAGCATCAAGCGCATCCCGCCTGCCCCGACCGGCTCGAGCCTGATCTCTGAAGCGCCGCCTCCGCTCAACTCCGGAATCGCGCCCCGCAAACGCACCAGATCCACCTGCTCCAGAACAGCCTTCAGAAATTCGAGCACTCCTTCGGATTCAGAAGGTTCGCCCCGGCTTTGCAGGGCTTCGGCAAGGGCCTGTTCATATCTGCGTTTGATCTCGGTCAGCACACAGTGCCTACTCAAATCAAGGTCTAATTGATGCATACCGACTCCAAAGGTTTCAGCCAGCAGGGTTTCTCTTGAATTGTTCGGCTGTTTCCGGTAAGCAGACCCCATGCCCTGTGTTCAATTCATCGTCAACGGCCAGGTTCAGGGGGTCGGTTTTCGCCCCTTTGTCTACCGTCTGGCCCTGGAATGCGGTTTAGGCGGTCATGTGCGCAATACCGCGGAGGGGGTGGAAATTCTCCTTCACGGAGAACAACAGGTTCTCGACCAATTTGAAACAGACTTTTCCCGGAATCTTCCTCCTCTGGCCGAAATAACTGCAATCCGCAAGCAGACTCTCATTGACCGGGCAGTTCCGCAAACATTTGCCATCAAAGACAGCACGGCCGGGGTCAATCATCAGGTGCTCATCAGTCCGGACACCGCCACCTGCCCTGACTGCCTGAAGGAAATCGACGCCCCGGGGGACCGCCGCCGCGGCTACGCCTTCACCAACTGCACCGACTGCGGTCCCAGATTCACCATCACCCGCTCCATTCCCTATGATCGGGTTCAGACCTCCATGGCCTGCTTCCCCATGTGCCCTCTCTGCCAAAAGGAATACGACAACCCTCTGAACCGGAGGTTTCACGCCCAGCCCAACGCCTGCCCGGTCTGCGGCCCCGAACTCTGGTACACAACCTCCTTTGGAAAACGGCTGGAGGCGAAGCAGGGCTGCCTGTTTCAAGCGGCCCTGGATTTGCATCAAGGCTGCATTGTCGCCATCAAAGGGCTCGGGGGCTTCCACCTGGCCTGCCGGGCCGGCGATGAACAGAGCATAGCAAGCCTGCGTCAGCGCAAAAGACGAAAGGACAAGCCATTGGCCGTCATGGTCCCCGACCTTGACGCGGCAAAGACCATCGCCGATATTTCAGGCCCGGAAACAGCCTGCTTGTGCTCCAGACAACGCCCCATTGTTCTCAGCAAAAAGAAAGACAAGGCCATGCTCCCTGAGGCCTTGGCCCCGGACACCGATCGTATCGGAATCATGCTGCCCTACACCCCCTTGCACCATCTCCTGCTCAAAGCCTATTCCGGTTTGACGGAGAACACAATTACCCCGGCCCTGGTCATGACTTCCGGGAATATAAGCGCAAAACCTCTGGCCCTGGGCAATCGGGAAGCCCTGGACCTGCTCCGGGAAGTCGCCGACCGCTTTCTTCTGCACAACCGGGATATCCTGATCCGCTGTGACGACTCCGTTCTGGGGGTAAGCCCGAAATCCGCTAGAACCGTTTTTTTTCGACGGGCCAGAGGCTATGTCCCCGCACCCATCTTTTTCAAAGCCACAGGCTCCAGCGTCCTGGGCCTGGGAGCCGAAAAAAAATCAAGCGTCTGCCTGACCCTGGGCAATCGGGCCTATGTCTCCCAGCACCTGGGAGATCTCACCAACAGTGCTGTCTTCGACTATTTCCGGCACACCATCCGGCATCTCCAAACCATCCTCAAAATCCAACCCCAGGCCTTGATCGCCGACCTGCACCCGGATTTTTTGAGCACCCAATACGCGGATACCCGGCCGGATCTGCCTGTCCTGCAAGTGCAGCACCATTTTGCCCATCTCTATGCCGTGCTCGGGGAAAACCAGGTGGAGGAACCCCTCCTTGGACTCATCCTGGACGGCTCAGGTCTGGGAACGGATCAAACCCTGTGGGGAGGCGAGCTGCTCTGTCTTGATCCGGTCCGGGGCGAGCAGATACGGCTTGGCCACTTTGTCCCTGTGCCCCTACCCGGCGGGGACGCCGCTGTTCTGGAACCCTGGAAAACGGCCCTGGGCTATCTGCATGCCCTGAAGCATTCCGGAGCCGGGCTCAGACCCTGGCCCTGGGCCGAAAACAAGGCCAAGGCCGCTGCAACTGTCCGCGCCATGCTGGACAAGGATCTGAACTGCCCGATCACCAGCAGCTGCGGAAGGCTCTTTGACGCGGTTTCAGCTTTGCTTGGCCTGAGCCTGCACATCAGCTATGAAGGGCAAGCCGCAATCCGGCTGGAAAAGATCCAGGACCGGTCTGCACGAGGGTCGTACCCCTGTCCGCTGATCAGCAGAAAAACCGGGTGCCTTCTGGACACGCTGACTTTGTTCCGGTCTGTGCTCGAAGACTGGGAAAAAGGCGTATCACCCGTCCTCATCAGCCGCCGCTTCCATACCGGCTTGACACAGGGCCTCTGCCGATGGGCGCAGACGGCTGCCCAAAGGACCGGAATCAGAAAAATCGGGCTCAGCGGAGGCGTGCTTCAGAATCTGACCCTGGCCGACGAACTCCCCATGGCCTTAGAAAAAGTTGGACTCGAAGTTGTATTCCACAATTTTCTGCCGCCGAACGACGGCTGCATTGCCTTCGGGCAGGCCGTCTTTGGGCACTACAGCCTGAGGAACTCTAAAAGTTAATATTGAAGATTTAATATTGCTGAATATAAGAAAATCAAGAAGTTACCAAGGCTCTATCCAAAAACATTTTCTTAATCCAAAATTCTATATGCGCTACCTGGGCATCGACTTCGGGCTGAAGCGGATAGGATTGGCCGTCACCGATCCTGCAGGGACAATGGCTTTTCCCTTTACAACGCTTGTTAAGAAAGACAGAACGAGTTTTTTTGTCGAACTGCTCGCGGTACTGGAACAAGAAGACATCCAAGGCATTGTGGTGGGCCTGCCCCAAAGCCTTGACGGCCGGGAGACACTGCGGACCAGACAGGTTATAAATTTTGTCCGGCGCTTGCAGCGCCGGACAGACCTGCCCGTCTTCCTGACGGATGAAAGTCTGAGCTCGGAAGAGGCGGAAGAACGACTGCGGGCCGCAGGGCTGAACCCGGAGAAGAGAAAAGCGGTCCTCGATCAGGAGGCTGCCGTGATCATCCTGCAAAGACACCTCAATTCATAAGGGCCGAAATTCTATGGATTTCATAAAATTTTTCCTTTCGTTTTCACTCGCGCTGCTCATGGTCTTCAGCGCCCTTTTTGTCTACAGGTATCTGCATTTCCCCATCCAGGACCCCGGCAGGCAGCATATCGTAAACATTCCGGAAGGGACCACTTTTCAGGAAGCGGCCCGCATACTGCACACACAAAAAATCATCGGCGATCCGTTCAAATTCAAGATTCTGGCTCGAATCAGCGGCGCCGCTTCCAAAATTCAAGCGGGCGAATTCGCCGTGCACACCAAGTGGTCCAGGCCCGAACTCCTGAAGAGCCTGGTCAGCGGACAGGGGCTGCTCCACACCTTGCGTATTCCGGAAGGACTGACCTGGTGGGAGATCGGAAGGCTGGTGGAAAAAAGCGGACTCACAACTTTCAAGCGCTTCAAGCAGGCAGTCCACAGCCAGGACCTGCTCCGGGAGTTCGGCATTCCGGCCGCTAGCGCCGAGGGCTACCTCTTTCCGGAAACCTATTCCCTGCCAAGACCCAAAGACCAGGAGGCCAAACCCATTGTCCGCATGCTCATTCGAGAGTGTCTGAAAAATCTCCGTGAACATGTTTGGCCGGAGGGACTCCCGAGCCGGACCGCAAGGCATACACTCATCACCCTGGCTTCTCTCGTGGAAAAAGAAACGGCCCAAGCCGAGGAGCGGAGCCGCATAGCCGGAGTGTTCAGCAACCGCCTCAACAAAGGAATGCGCCTGCAATGCGATCCAACGGTGATTTATGGTCTCGGGTCTGATTTCAACGGAAATTTGACGCGGAAGGACCTCAACAATCCGAAAAATCCCTATAATACCTACCGGCATTCCGGCCTGCCCCCGGGACCGATCTGCTCTCCCGGCCTGGCCTCCATCAAAGCAGCAATGGAGCCTGAAGACCATGATTTGTATTATTTTGTAGCCACAGACAAGGGCTTCCACGCCTTCTCCAGGACCCTCAAGGAGCATAACGCAGCCGTACGGAAATACCAGCTCAATCCTTGAGCGGACGATCCTTTGTCTATTCTTCTATCCTGCAGCTGGTCCCGTTCTGCAGGCAGGCCTGGATGTCCGGATGGCGGGACAGGGAGCGCAGAAACTGGTCGGTGCGCTGATTCATGCGGTCCTTGAACAGCTGCACCACGCGGAGCATGATGTTGTAGCCGAGAGCGGCATCCTCTTGAAACAGGTTCCACAGGACGCTCCCCGGCAAAACAATAATCCGGCTTTTCTCCACGCATACGGCCGTTGCTGAGCGTTCGGTTTCAGCGATAAACGAGGACACCCCAAAAGAACAGCCCGGACCCACCTCACTCAAAGTGAGAAGCATATTGCCTTTTGTCCGGCAATTCAAAAAGACCCTGCCGGCCAGAAGCATACAAAAGGTATCGGCCTTTTCGCCTTGCCGGAAAAGCACGGTCTCCGGCTGCACTTCCTGAAGCGCGGCCACTGCTCCGATTTTTTCCAATTCTGCTTCAGGCAGGTCCTGAAGAAGAAATATTTTTCTCAGCTGTTTTGTATTGACCATGCAAGGGGAATTCCGATTTTGGGCTAAGGTGTATAAAACTATTGATACGCGGTACGAGAACCTTCTGGGTTGCGGGCGGGGCCGGCTTTAGGAGTAAGGCCCTTAAAGTACCGGAGCCAGGTGACCCAGATCACCCAGACGGTCCATGGTTTCGGGATGCTGATCCAGAGCGCGCATGATCATCCTGGTGCGATTGGCCATAATCTGCTGAAACAGCTTCGCCAGCCGGTACATGAACTCAAATCCCAAACGTTTGTCCTCTTCAAACATTTGGGTCAATTTGTCCACCGGAAGGCTGATCAATTCGCAAGTTTCTTTACAGATGGCGGTGGAGGCGGCTCTGGCCCCGGAAACCAGGGAAGAAACCCCAAAGGCATACCCTGAATTGACGCTCGTCAAAATCACGGTCAACTCCGGCTGAAGCTCTACCTGCAGAGCGACCTGGCCCATAAGCACCATGTAAAAATACTCAATGTTTTCATTGAGCCGGAACAAGACCGTCCCGGCGCTGTAAATATTCAACTGCGCCTCTGATGCCACTTTGGCCTGCAATTCCTGGGGCATATCCTTCATGAGGTGGATCTTTCTCAGGTCTTCAACCCGAACCATAGTATTGTCTCCCTGCAGGCTTCTCAACCCCGCCTTCCCATGTCCCAAGCCACATAAACGGGCAGGGTCTTCCCCTGCCCGTTTATGTGCAGACAAAAATCAAAAAAATGAACACGGTCGCCACGGCCGCCCCAAAGCCGATGGGTAAACTCCCTTTCTGGACATCTGCATACAGGCGGTACTTTTTCATCTCCAGACGCTTGCCCCGGTAACCCAAAAGGGCCCAGCCATTCACTGCGAAAAACAAGAGCAGTCCGCTGGTCATATTTTGAAAGACAACAGACAGCCCTGTGGACAAGGTCCTGACCCATTGTTCGGCTCGGGCGTTGACCGTATTCAGCCCCTGATCCAAAACCCGGTAGGCGCCGCGGCCGAACATGCGGTAGAACCAGTCCGCATCCAGATTGGTGGAGCGGATTTCCGGCGGATAATATCCGGAGAGGATGAGCAGGGCAAAGGCCAAGGCCCCGAACATAAGCAGCTGCAGCTGCCCGATGACATGGGCTCCGGTATACGGGACATAGTCCACCGGAAAGGGCAGAATCCTATACAGCGGATCAGGAAAGATCCCGAGGCCCACGCACATGAAGGCGGCCAAACCCATGGCCAGAAGCATGTTCCAGGGTGGCTCCCTGGTCCTGATCCCGGAATCGTGCCCGAAAAAGGTGAAAAAGGGAACCTTGATCCCGGCATGGTGAAAGACGCCGGCTGAGGCAAACTGCAGAATCAGCCAGACAACAGCCATTTTTTCATGGGCTGAGGCGCTGACCACCATGGATTTGCTCACAAACCCGCTGAACAGGGGAAAAGCGGAGATGGAGGCCGCCCCCACCATGCAGAAAAGACAGGTCAGGGGCATGGTCTTGTACAGTCCCCCGATTTCGGTGCATTTGATTTTCCCGGTCATATGCAAAACAGACCCGGCCGCCATGAACAAAAGGGCCTTGTACAGAATGTGGCAGAAGGCGTGCGAAACCGCCCCGTTCAGAGCCAAAGCCGTTCCGATCCCGATACCGCAGAGCATGAAACCCACCTGATTGAGCAGGCTGTACGCCAAAACCCGGCGGATATCATTCTCCAAAACGGCATAAAAAATGGGTACAAAGACCATGATCGCCCCGATCCAGATGAGCGGAGCCGCTCCGGGGAAGGTCCTGGCCATGAGGTAGACCGCACTCTTGGTGGTAAAGGCGCTCAAAAAAACCGTGCTGCTAGGCGTTCCCATGGGATAGGCATCCGGCAGCCAGGCATGCAGGGGAATGGCCGCCGCGTTCAGGGCGATCCCGATAAAAATCAGCCAGGATCCGGCCCCGTCCAGTCCAATATAATCAAATTCCAGGGTTCCCCTGGTCTGCACATACAGCACGATCCCCGCCAACAGGAAAAGACCGCCGATGAGATGCACCAGGATATATCTGAATCCCGCATCCCGGGCTTCCCGGGTCCTGGATGCCAAAATGAGAAAAGTGGAGCTCACGGCCATGAACTCCCAGAAAATATACAGTGTCAAAAAATCCCCGGCATAGATCACGCCGAGAGTGCTCCCGGCATAGACCAGAGCAGCCGTATGCTGGAGATCATCCTTGACCTGAAGGGCGAAAAGCAGGCCGAGAAAGGTCATGATGCAGAAGATATACCCAAAAACCATGCTCAGCTTGTCCACCCGGCAAAAGACCAGGGTGTAGCCCCAAAATTCCCCGGTACAGGCCCTGCCCTCCGGCAGAGACAGCAAAAGGAGCCAGACCGCCGCCGGCAGCAGGAGCAGATACACGGACTTGGCCTTGCCCCGCAAGAAGGGTACCAGGCCGGCGCCGAGGATCAAGATCAGGGCAGGCGACAGGAGATCAGCGATCATAATAGTTCTCGCGGCGCATCACGATCAAACGCAGAATTTTGGCCAGAAAAATAAGCAAAACACAGGACACAAAGCCGTAAACGGCAAAAAATCCAAAGGATTCCTCCCAGGGAAAGGCGTTGTGCTTGTGAATGAAAAGCTCGGCAAGCAGCAGGAGAATCAGGGAACAATAAAACAGAAACAAGAGCCTGCTCACGTTTTTTGGCTTGTCAAAGAGTGCCATATCCCGCTCCAATGTCCTTATACATCAGCAGTTTTGTCATTCCGAAAGAATCTGCGAATGAATTTGGTTTCACACAGCAAAAATAAGCAGCAAATAGAGGCTCGCCACAGTCACGGCTATATGGAACACGGTTCGGTAGCCAGGGACCGGCTCGTGCTCCAGGATTTCCGATTGGTGACGATCCATGTCGTGCAGGGTGTTTTTCATGACAAAACGCATCGGCCTGAATCAGGGAATTTGCAGCCCGTTTTTGATGAGCTGTACAAACATATTCGGATACACAAACAGGCCTACTGACATCGCAGCCGTGATGAGCAAGGGAACCAGGCAGCAGGCCGGAGCCTCTTGAATGCCCGCATCCTGGGAAGCTTGAGGCCTCCCGAAAAATGCGCGATAGACAATGGGCAGGAAGTAGAACCCGTTCAAAAATGAACTCAGCAGGAGGACCACTAGGAAGAGGGTCTGACCCGAGTCAATAGTCCCCAGCACCAGAAGCCATTTACTGTAGAAGCCTCCGGTGGGGGGCAGCCCGATCACTCCCAGGGAGCCCACAAAAAAGGCCCCGAAGGTCCAGGGCATGCGTTTTCCCAGACCATCCATCCGGCTGATATATTTTGTGCCTGTGGCTACAAAAATGGCCCCGGCACAGAAAAAAAGCGTAATTTTCCCAAAGGCGTGCATGGCGATATGGATCACGCCTCCGAGCAGCCCTTCCGGAGTCAACAGCGCCACCCCGAGGACGACATAGGACAGCTGGCTGATGGTGGAGAAAGCCAGCCGGCGTTTGAGTTCATCCTGGGACAAGGCGATGCAGGATGCGACGATAATGGTGAAGGAGGCCAGCCAGGCCACAGGTAATCCTAAATCGGCCGCAGCCAGAAGGTCAATCCCGAAGATTCCGGTCAAAACCCGGACGATGCTGAAAACACCCACTTTGACCACGGCCACGGCATGCAGTAAAGCGCTCACCGGGGTGGGGGCGACCATAGCCGCGGGAAGCCAGGAATGAAAAGGCATGATTCCGGCCTTGGCAAAACCCAGGACAAACATCAAGAGCAAAACCAGCAGAGCGGGCCCGGACAACTCGCCGCTCAAAATCCCCTGGACATTAAAATCAAGAGTCCCGGACAGATGATAACAGATGAGCATTGCCGGCAGGACGAGACCGATGGAGGTCCCCAGGATAAAGATCAAATATTTGCGGCCCGAGATCCTGGCCTCCTGGTCCTGATGGTGCGTGACCAGAGGGTAGGTGGCCAGGGACAGCAGTTCGTAGAACAGATACAGGGTCAGAAGATTCGCGGAAAAAGCCACGCCGATGGTGGCCGAGAGGGCCAAAGCAAAAAAAACAAAATACCTGGTCTGGCCGTGTTCCTGCAGGCCCCGCATATACCCGACGGAATAGACACTGGTCACGATCCACAAAAAAGAGGCCACCAGGGCAAAAAGCAGCCCCAGGCCGTCAACCTTGAAAGCCAGGCTCGCCCCAGGGGCTATGCTAATCAAAGTCAGGGCGAATTCCCGGCCCTGAAGCACAGCCGGGAGCATGGACAGCACCAGCAGAAATTTGCAGATGGCCGCGAAAAAAGTCCAGGCTTCCCGGACATTGGGCCGCTGCCCCGATAGCAAAAGCATGGGTATCACGCCTAAAGAGACGACAACAGCCAGCAGGGGACGGAGGGAGAAGATCTGATCCATGAAAGGGCTTTTACATTGAAAATTGAATATTTCAGATTGAAGATTACGGAAATATATCTCTTTCTTCGAGTTGCAAGCTCATATGAAACTTCAGCTGATGTCACGAACCGATCACAGAGCTCTCTTTCGCTTTAACGCTTCCGGCTCTTGGTTTTCTAAGGCTTGCTCACGGGGGATCTTTGCCCCCTCCGGACTCTTTGTTTTGTTCTTTGGCAAACTGCCTTTTCTTCGATGGAAACAGTTCTCTTTCTTCGAGTTGCAAGCTGGGGCCACGGTCCGGTTTCCCCCGGCGAGCAAGCCAAAGAAAAACCAAAGAGCCTCCCAGCGAGGTCGCTCAAGAGAACCCTGTGGCCGGTTCTCTATCTTATGACCTATTGTTTGCATGGTAAGACAGTTTCTTCATTGATCAAACTGGCAGTCGTGGATTTCAAAAAGAATAGCATGACAGCTTAGTCGTATATTGTAATAAATATCAAACAATTATGTGTCAGCTTTGCCAGAGGCAAAGCTGACACCTGAAACCTCAAAACACCAAAAAGAATTGCAATACGTCCAAAAATGACTCCAAAGTGTCACGTAAAGAGCTCTGTATTCAGGGCGCACCGGAAAGAGATATGCTTGTCCGCTCATGGGATCGGATACAGACCCAGAAAGGGAGCGATGACCCCCCGCACCACGGAACCGGCATACACCCCGACTGCAAGCAGGGAGATACTGACCAGGCCCAGAGGGATAAGCATGGAAACAGGGGCCTCCCGCAGCTGTCCGTTCTGCCCTGTATCCCCGGAACTTGGGCCCGGCGCTTCAAAAAAAGCGATTTCAATGATCCGGAAAAACAGCACTGCGCAGATCAGACTGCTGAGGACCAAGGCGGCCACAAACTGATAGGCCCCGGCTTCCAATCCGGCCAGGATCAGATACCATTTGCTGAAAAACCCGCAGGTCGGAGGCACGCCGATGATGCTCAGCCCGGCCAGGACAAACCCGGCCATGGTCCAGGGCATTCCAACGAAACTTCCTCGCAGGTCCTCGAATGAAACCCCCCGGAGTCGAAAGAGCAAATTCCCCAAGACCAGAAACAAGGCAAAGGTCATCAGGGCATCATTGAGAATATGCAGCACAGCTCCGGTAAACCCGAGTTCATTGCCCAGCCAGGCCCCGCCCACCATATACCCGATCTCGGACACGATGACATAGGAGAACATCTTTCTCAGATCACGCTGGGCCAGGGCCATGACCGCACCGGCCAGGACAGCCAGGGTCGCCAGCCAGACCACGGTTCGGGACAGATCGAGCTGTTCGAAAACATACTCCAGGCCAAAAACCGTGAACATCAGTCGGATCATGACATAGACCATGACCTTGGTCATCAAAGGGGCAATGACCCGGGAAACAGCCGCCGGGGCGTAGGTATAGGCATTGGGAAGCCAGACATGCAGAGGGAAGAGGGCCATTTTGATCCAGATGCCCAGCATGCAGAAGACGAAGGCGACCAGAATGGCGGAAGAACCATACAGGGGCGGCAGCAGCCGGGCCACATCCACCATGTTCAAGGACCCGGTCATGATATAGAGATAGCCAACGCCCAGGAGATAAAAACTCGCCCCGATCACCCCGATAAACAGATAATTCAGACTGGACAGCGGGCCGCGATCGCCGTCTCCCATGGCGATCAGGGCATAACCGGTCAAGGAGGTGATCTCCAGGAGCACATACAGATTGAACAGGTCTCCGGTAGCGGTCACCCCGAAAAGGCCGGTCACGAACAAGAGGTAGACGGCGTAAAAGGTCCCGAACCGATCCTGCATATCCCGGAGCACCTGTCTGTGGCTGGCCGCCAGGTTCAAAAGGGCAATGCAGGCGATGATCAGGATCACCAGGGCGCTGAGGGCGTCGATTCTGTATTCGATTCCAAAGGGGGGGGACCAGCCTCCCATCTTATACTGAATCACTCCGGCCGGTCCTGCCTGAAGCAACAGATCGAGGGCGGCAAGCAGGGAAACACAAAGCCCGAGCAAAGCCGTGGGAAAACATAGTCTTCGTTCCAGCCAGCTGAAAGCGCTGCAAAGCAGAGCGGCCAGAAAAGGGGCCAGGATAAGGAGGGCCGGCGCAACACTGTTCATGAGAAGCTTATTTCCGCGTCAAGCGCATCCGGATTTCGTCTTCTTCCAGGGTTTGATAACGCTGATAGATTTTCACAGCCAGAGCCAGGGCCACGCCGAATGTGGCCACTGAAACAACAATCGCGGTCAGCATGAGCACATGGGGCAGAGGATTGATATAATCCGCGGCCCGGATCAGGAGTTGCTTCCCTCCATGCCCGTTTCCATGGGCATTTTCAATGATCGGAATAGTCGCCCCCTTCTTATATCCGATGGAAACAAAAAAAAGAATGATCGAAGTCTGGAAGATATTCATGCCCACCAGCTTCTTGACGAGATTATTCTTCACGATCATGGCGTAGAGGCCGATCATCATCAGGATAATATACAGCCAGTAGTTGTACTTGGCCACGATGTGCGTCAGGAGGTCAACCATAGTGGATGTAGAATTGAAGATTTACGATTGAAGATAGAACATTGCTTAATATAAGAAAATCAAATAATTACAGCGATCATACTTCGAATTTCCAATTTCCAGAACACCGACACATTCTTGTATTTTGAATTATTTTGAATAGATATAAGTCAGTTTTGCCGCAGGCAAAGCTGACTTCAGAGCCCCTCATCATGCCGGCCTGCTGAGGCGATATTTACATAGATCGCGGCCATGACCGCCATGACCGCAATGCCGACACCGATCTCTACCCCGAGCATACCCAGGGCCCGCACATGGACCGGATCAGCCGGAAGGATTGCAGCCAGACGGCTGTAGTCCAGAAATTCACCGCCCAGGAACATGCAGAGCACGCCCAGTCCGGCGTAGATCAGGACTCCCAGCACGCATAAAAAGCCCAGAACGCGCTCCTTGATCCTTTGTACTGCTGTCCGGAGATTATAGGAGATGGCCAGGAGAATGAGGCTGGAGCCAAAGATGACCCCGCCCTGAAATCCGCCGCCGGGGCTGAAGTCGCCATGGGCCACCACATATAGGGCATACAGTTGAATAAAGGGGATCAGGATCCGGCAGACGGTTTTGATGACCAGATCGTAGGGCACCCAATCGGCATCCATCAGCTCGAACTCGCTGCCGACGGGAAGCGATTTGCGGCTGTTTTTAAAGTGCAGGATCACGCCCGTGGGAATATGCCGGTAATAGCGGTCTGTTTCAGGTTTGTATTTTCTGAGGAGCAAAAGACAGGCCAAGCCGGCACAAAAGATGACCGCGGTTTCAAACATGGTGTCGAAACTTCGATAATCCGCCAACACGGAGGTCACCAGATTGGGGACCCCGGTCTCTGCCAGGGATTCTTCAATATAATGCGGCGAAAGATGCCGGCTGGCCGGGGAATCTGGATCTCCCCAGTCAGGAAATTCAGAGGATGCATACAGCAGCAGGCCGCCGCACAGGGAGACAATCAGGAAACCGAAAAACTTCAATCCTTCGTCCTCCTGGTGGTTCGAAAAACCGCCGCCACAAAAAACACCGTACTCACGCCGGCACCAACCGAGGCTTCGGTAAAGGCCACATCCACGGCTCCCATGCCGGCCCAGAGCAGGCACATCATAAAGCTGTAGGCCCCGAAAAGAATCGCAGTGCTCAAAAGGTCTTTCACGGAAATCGCAGCCAGGGCGCAAAAAATCACCAAAGTCAAAATGAACAGGTCCAATTGCCAGTGCATGGGATCAGCTCCTTTTTGTTTTGGTCCAGGGAGCGAGGCCGGCCCTGATGCCGGCGTCTACGATGGAATGGGTCGCTGTGGGACTGGAGAGAAAAACAAAAAAAACAATGAGCATCATTTTCAAACTGAGCAGGACAGAAGCCAGGGACCATTGCTTCAGTTCAAACAGAGCCAATCCCAGGACCACGGCCATTATCCCCAAGGTATCCAGTTTCCCGGCCGGATGCAGCCTGCTGTAAAAATCCGGCATGCGGATGATCCCCACTGAACCTCCGGCGAAAAATACCAGGCCGGATACCAGGCAGATTACTACGAAACTATTGATCAGAAGTTCCATTTCAAGACCCTTTCATTCTTCACTTTGCACTTGCTCACTTTCTCCGTACAAGCCTTTTCGTTTGTGAAAGTAGCGAGAGGCCGCAAGCACAGTAACGAAATTCAAAAAGCCATAGGCCAGGGCAATATCCACGAACATTTCGACCCGGCCGTAAATCATACCGATGAGCAGCAGAAGAACCAGTGTCTTACTGCCGATGGCATTGACGCCCACCAGCCGATCCAGGACCGTCGGCCCGAAAATCGCCCTGTACAAGGAAAACAGCATTAAAAAACAGAGAAATAGAGCCGTACCGAGAAAGAGGGCATTCATAGAGGATTTTGGATTTTCGATTGAGGATTTACGATTTTAAAGACAAAGCCTTGGGCCTTCAAGAGGATGATTTGTTGTAACGCCTTTGATTTTCTTTTCTTCAGCAATGTTCAATCTTCAATATTCACTATTCAATCCTCTCCACCTCGTCTCCAAAGACCGCGGCCACTTTCCCCAGCATCTCGCCGGGCAGAGCCCGGGACGATTTCCGATCTATGGCGTGGACGGTGAAAAGTCCCTCCCTGTTTGCCGTCACAGTGATGGTCCCCGGGGTCAGCGTGATGGAATTGGCCATGGTCACGATGGACATATCCTTACTCAGGCCGGTCCTGATCGAAACGATATGGGGGTCGATCAAATCGTGCATCCTGGGATGAAAAACCAGACGCAGCAGATGAAAATTGGCCTTGAAAATTTCCACAATCAACCAGGGTATATAGGCAAAAAACCGAATGGAGCTGGCAAAATAGCTCCGGTGAAAGCCGGGGAACAAGAGATCGTGAAAGAAATAAGCCACCAGAAAGCTGGCCAGGAACCCCAAACCCAGAAGCAGGGGCTCAAATTTTCCGGAAAGCACCAGCCACAGAGCAAACAAAAAACAGAAGGTGCAAACAAAAGAAAAGGCCGACTGCAAGCGGCGCACCAGCGGACTGTCAGCAGGGAACACAGGTTTTTTCACAAAGGCACCCTTTACACATTTTCGAACACAGGCCTTTTCAACCTCTTTGCCGAGCTTTATTGACTGACGCCGTAAAACTTTTTGAATTTCTCCAAGGCCTTCTTCATCTTGCCTTCCGACCTGGCCGCTTCGTCTTCCGTCCCCTTCTCCCGGACGCGCTTTTCCTGCTGCTGCCGGTACTCAGAGGCCTCATTGATGGTTTTGACCAGGGTTTCGTAATCCACCGGCTTGGACAAGAACTGAAAGGCATTGTACTTTCCGCTTTCCAAGGCGTGCTCCACACTGCCGTACCCGGTCAATACGATACAGGGCAAATCAGGCTGCAGTTCCTTGAGTCTTTTTTGGACTTCAATTCCGTCGATACCAGGCATCTTCAAATCCACGATAGCCACGTCGAAATCTTCATCCGCCGCCGCTTCCACGCCCTCTTCCCCGGAAAAGGTGGTCCTGACTTCATATCCATCGAGCACCAGCCGCTTGGCCAGATATTTCAAAAACGTCTGTTCATCATCAACAAATAAGAGCTTCATAAAGTTTACTCTGAAGATTGAAAATGGGAAAATGCCGGATATGAAAAATTTAGAGGCTGAGCCCGGCCGCATCCAATCACAAAAGGGCCAGACTTTCAGTAGTCTAGGACACTCATTTTGTCAAACCTCAAACCGGGAAAGCGGCCTAGTCCTGAAACTCAAGGCTCTCCGGCTGCTGCAGATGATCCGGGCACCAAGAGCACCGGACACAATGCTGTCTCCGCCAGTTCCACCGGCAAGCTCTTCCGAAATTTCCCGTCAAAGGCTTTTTTCTGAGGAGACCCGATCACAATGAGACTCGACCGGCAATCACGGGCCGCACGGTGAATCTCTTCACTCGGCTCGCCGACATACACATGGGCTTGAGCCGAAATATCCGAGGCTTCCAGTTGCCCGCATACGGCCTCCAGCCTCTTTCTCTGCTCTTTACGGGTTTTCTGTACACCCATGGCCGAGGTTCCTTTCAGATCCTGCTCCCTGGCAACATGGATCACATCCACCCCCTGGACAATCCCTTTCAAGGAAAGAAGAAAATCAAGTATCCGCTGTTCGCCGGGAAGCCAGTTCAAGGCCACAAGCGGCCGGTGAAAAGGATTCTCTGTCAAGCGTTTTGCATCTGAAGGAAAATTGATGGTCAATACCGGCGCCGGGGTCCTGTGCATGAGCTCTGCAATATCCGAACCGGAAACGAGTTGGCTCAGGCGTTTTTTTTCGGAGTTTCCAATGACCACCAGATCGATACCTTCTTTGTCCACCGCGGACAGAACCTGGGAGACCAGGTTGCCGACCGTGATATACACCCCGACCTCCATTCCCTGTTCGAACAGAGTCTCGGCCCAGTCGATGAAGCGGATATTGGCCTTTTCCCGCAGCCTGATTTCCTCGCTTTTTTTATACCCCACCCCGCGCTGGAAAGCGACTTTATCCCTCTGGATCACATACAAGAAGACAATATGTTCCAAAGACGTCTTGCGCAGTTCCAGGAAAAGCTGCAGGGTATCGAAGCCCAGGTCTTCAAACCGGGTCACAAACAATAGTTTTTTAACAGGTCCGCTCATCATAACAAGTCGTCAATTCTCAGCTTTTTTGAGGTTGTTTTGAATAGTCCGCGCCAGATCCCCCGCCTCCACAGGTTTTTCCAAATAGGCTTCCGGCTGCGGGACATTTTCCTCGCCAAATTCGGTCAGGGCTTCCTGGGACTTTAAAAAGGAACGTCTGGAAATCCCGGAGAGTATGATGACCGGAATATCCCGCCATTTTTCCTCGGTCTTGATGGTCCTGTACATTTTGACCCCGCTCTGTCTGGGCATCAGGACATCGAGAACCACCAGATCGGGATGTTCTTTTTCCAAAAGGGCCAGTCCCTCTTCTCCGTTGGCCGCCGTGACCGTCTGGAAACCATTCTCCTCCGCCACAGTCTTATTGAAAAGCATGACGTCCGGATCATCATCCACCAAGAGTATCTTTGCAGGCATCGCTGTCACTCCATTTAAATTGTAAATCCTTATCCGTTATACCCTTTAAGAAAATGTTTTTGGATAGAGCCATTGTAACTTCTTGATTTTCTTATATTCAGCAATATTAAATCTTCAATATTCAATTGTAAATCCTATACGGGAGGCGGATACTGAATGTCGAGCCCCGGCCAGGTGCTGAATCCACCCTAATGGTCCCCTGATGCTCCTCAATGAGCTTTCGGGTCACCAAGAGCCCGAGACCGGTGCCCTTGGCGCCTTTTGTACTGAAAAAAGAGGTGAACAAGGTGTCCTGAATCTCCCGGTCCATACCGCAGCCATTATCAATGACGTCCACCCGAAGTTGATGATCCGCTTCAGCCCGAGTCCGCAGTGTGACCTGCGGATGCGCAGCAGTCCCGTCCTGGGAAAGACAGGCGTCCAAAGCATTGGACAAGAGATTGGTCAGAGCCCGGTGCAGGGTTTGCGGGTCAAGAAAAAGCTCTTGAATGGAAGGATCCAGATCCTTGTGGATCTCTATTTCATTTTCCCTGGCGATTTCGGAAAAGAGATCACAGACATCCGCCACGATTGTATTGGGAGAACACTTTGTGTATTCCGGTTCGCGCTCCTTGGAATAGCTCAGGAGGTCCAGGACAAGGTCTGAGGTACGGTCAATGTTCCGTTTGACCATGTGCCAGCCCTCTTGCAGTTTATCCATGTCATTTTTTTGCAGTCCGGATTCCAGCAGATATCGTCCGCCCTTAAACCCATGCAGGATGTTTTTGATCCCATGGGCCAGGCCGGCGACGGTTTGGCCGATGGCTGCCAAGCGCTCGGACCGGAGGAGATCCTGCTCCAGTTTCTTGATTTCCCGCAGGTCCTGAAAAAACGCGACGCTTCCGACAACCCTGTCCTGTTCATAGAGAATAGAGCCGGAAAAACGGACCGGCACTTCTTCTCCCTGCTTGCTGCTGATGTTCGCTTCTCGCCAGGGCAGATCCTTCACTGCATCTTGTTCCAGGCCTTCTTGAATGGACGCGGCGAGCTCCCGGGGCAGTACATCAGAAAGGATTCGGCGGGAGACGACCTCCTCCCGGGTGTATCCGAAGATACGCTCGGCTTCGGGGTTGAAAATCACCACCTTTAGTCCTTCATCCGTCGCCACGATACCGTCGTTGGAACTCCTGATCAACTTGCTTTGAAACGAAGATTTCCTCTGGATCTCCCGGGTTGCCTCCTCAATCTTGTCTTCAAGCTTCGTTGTGTACTCTTCGAGCTGCTTTCGGATCTCGATCTTGCCTTCAGCCCGCTTCAAAGCAATGCTCAAGGCCTCGTCCACCACCGGCTTATTGATAAAATCGGAGGCGTCGTGCTGCAGGGCCTCAATGGAGGAATCCAGATCTCCGTGGCCGGTGATGATGATCACTTCAGTCTCCGGACGAATGGACTTGATTTTTTTTAAAAGCTCCAGGCCGTCCATGACCGGCATTTTGATATCCGTCAAGACGATATCCGGGGCCTCCTGATGAAAAATATCAAGGCCTTCCTGTCCATTGGCTGCCGTCACGACGTCGTAGCCGTCGTATTTTAAGGACCGGGCCAGCACTCGAACAATGGCTTCTTCGTCTTCAACCAGCAGAATTTTATACATACTTCAGCCATCCCTCATTGCTGAGCCGGAAAGCGTAGTTCAAACGTCGTGCCTTTCCCCGGCTCGCTGGCGACCTCTATACTGCCTTGATAATCCTGTATAATGCCGTAACTGATGCTCACTCCCAAGCCCGTGCCCTTCCCCACTTCCTTGGTGGTGAAAAAGGGTTCGAACATCTTATCCATCAATTCCTGCGACATGCCGATGCCTGTGTCCGCGACTCTGACCAGCACTTCTCTGTTGCCGGCACTGGAAGTCACGGTCAAGATTTTTTCAACAGACTCGCCCTCTGCCTGATGCTGCTTCTCGTCCATGGCATCCAGGGCATTGTTGACCAGATTGACGATCACCTGTTCCAGGCGGTTGTGCTCTGCCAGGATAGCAGGCAGATCCGGCTCCAGCTCAAGCTCCAAAGCGACTCCATGGGTTTTGAGCTGATGTCCCATGATTTTAAACACGTCTCTGATGGGATCATTGATATTGATCCTGGTCTTGACCACTTCGGACTGCCTGGAAAAATCCCGCATGTGGTTGATGATCCCGGCGGCCCGCTGAACATTGTCTATAATATCCCCGGCTATTGACTCAAGTTCAGCTTCATCGATCTTTTGCCCGCGCTTGAGCATCTTGGAAAAAAAATCGGCACAAACCTGGATAACATTCAACGGCTGGCTGATCTCATGGGCCATACCCGCCACCATGGTCCCTAATGTGGTCATTTTGCTGGCCTGGATGAGCTGAGCGTCCTTTTCCACACTTTCAGTGATATCGGTTGTTGAGGCGATCAAAACATCAAGTTCACCATACTTGGCCCGGCTGACATTGATATTCACATAAAAAGGCCGGGCACTCTTGCGGTAATGTCTTTTTTTCGAAAAAAGAACCGACTGTTCCGGCGCTAAATTCCTGAGCCCCTGCTGCAGTTCCTGGTCTTCCTCATTGCCCAGCTCAAGAAAGGAAATCCCCTGCAGATCCTCTTTCACATATCCGTAATGCCCTTCGACTCGTTTATTGCAGTCCATTATTTTCAAAGAATTGCTGTCGAGAATGAAAATCGGATTGGGGTCATTGTTGAACAGGGAGCGATATTTTTCCTCAGACTTAATATACTGTTCCTGGAGCATGAAATTTTCTATGGTCACCCCAATCCGATTGCCCAGCAGTTCCAGAATATTTTTTTTCTCCTGCAGGAAAAAATCGGATTTCCGGCTGCCGAGCAGGAGGATACCGATGCACTGGGCATATCTGGACTTCAAGGGGACGGACAGGACCGACCCGAAACCTGTTTTCGCCAGAGAAGCCAATTTTCCGCCGCTTGCCTGCTGCAGGTGATTATTGATTCTGACCTGGCCGTCTTGCTGCACATCATGAAGCAAATCGGAAACATTCTGATTGAGCACGAGTTGACAGGCTTCTTCGCTGCCAAGGGAGTTCTCCAGAGACAACGCACCGTCCTGGTCTTTCAGGAACAGGCAGGCGCTGTCAGTCTGCCAGTACTGATGAATATCCTGCAGGGTCGACTGAAGGCGCTCTTGAAGGGGATTTGGCGCACTCAGGGTCGTATAGAGCGAACAGAGAGTTGACAATTCACTGGTGTATTCCTGCTGCTGCTGTTCAGCCTTTTTTTCTTCAGTTCGATCCCACAGCGTTTCAATGGCCCCGATCAGGCTGCCGTCGTGGGCTTTAATCGGAGCAGCCGTGAAAAAACACCAGCGACCGCTCTCTCCCAGATTAGGGAAAAAGACCTCGGCTTCATAGGCCTCATCGATCAAGGCCGATTTTTTCCACTTTTCGCCATAATACTGCCACAGGTCCCCTTCTTCATACTGATGCAGGATGACGTCGGCCATGGTCGGACGCTCTTTCTCCCAGAAAGGGATGGATTGCTTTTTCGTGCCCACCATTTCTTTGGCCATATAGCCGGTCAGATTTTCCAAAGCCCTGTTCCAATGGCTGATCACATGATTTTCATTGATCACAAAGGTGGGAATCGTGCTCCCCTGAATAATCTGGGACATGGCCTTTTCGCTCTCTTCAAGCTCCCTGGCGATATCCATGGAATAATGAGCGCTGCGAATGACGATTCCTTCGATCCGGTCGGAGAACTGTTCAAAACAGGCTTTGACCTCGGCATAGGAGTCCAGGCTCTCTTTCAGCTGCGCAAAAATTTTTTCTTTTTCACCCTCTATCTGCAAAAGGTCCCAGAGAGATAAAAATTCATAATGGTCTAAAAATCTGATTTCCGGCGGACGAAACTGATCTATTGTTTCGGTCAGGGCATCGTCCTTGACCAGATCAATTAAAATCTCCAATCCTGCAATCTGAAAAAGATCCTTATAGTCCCGGGTCGTGAATATCCCCATTTTTTCAGCCAGGATGACACCCTCCGCCTTTTCGTCCGGATCCGCCACACCCGCAATTTCCGGCTTTTTCCCCACTAAATCATGACTGCAGATCAAGGTGATGATCTGTCGGCACAATTCACCGCCTCCAATAAAGGCGACTTTGGATCCGGCGAGTATATTGGACATATAGAATTTTGATTTTCGATTGTTAAGGTAAAGAATACGAGCTGCTTGCCTGAAATCAGAGCTCTTTACAGTACGTTAAAATTTGAAACCATTTTTGGACATTTTGTTGTGAATTATCTGCAAATCAAGGTTTCAGGTGTCGGGTGTCAGCTTTGCCTCTGGCAAATCTGACACATAATTATTTGAATTTACATAGAATATACGACAGAGCTCTATCGCAGATGTTTAATCACATGATTGCCAGTTTGATCAGAGAAAGAAACTTACCATGCCAACAATAGGTCATAAGATAGAGAACCGGTCACAGAGTTCTCTGGAGCGACCTCGCTGGGAGACTCTTAGGTTTTCTTGGGGTTGCTCGCCGGGGGAAACCGGACCGTTGCCTCAGCATGCAACCTGAAGAAAGAAATACATTTCCATTGCAGAAAGGCAGTCGGACAAAGAACAAAACAAAGAGTCCGGAGGGGGCAAAGATCCCCCGTGAGCAACCCTTAGAAAACCAAGAGCCGGAAGCGTTAAAGCGAAAGAGAGCTCTGT
>JAABTT010000030.1 GCA_011389765.1 Desulfohalobiaceae bacterium S24
GCTAGTGGGCCTGTTGTCGCGCCAGCGGCATAGCAGGGTAGCTATGATCGGAAGGGATAACCGCTGAAGGCATCTAAGCGGGAAGCCCGCCTCAAGATAAGGTCTCCCTGACTGCTTCGGCAGTCCTGAAGGCCCCTGGAAGACAACCAGGTCGATAGGCCGGACGTGTAAGCGCAGCAATGTGTTGAGCGAACCGGTACTAATAGGCCGTGCGTCTTAACTCTTTTCTCCACCTGTGTCTGTACTATACATCGGTGGATTGGCGGCAGGTATCAGAAGTGATCACTGGCGCCGGTCCACCGACCAGGACTTTGTCCCGGCGGCCATAGTTGAGGGGCCACACCCGACCCCATTCCGAACTCGGAAGTTAAGCCCTCTAACGCCGATGATACTGCGGTTCAAACCGTGGGAAAGTAGGTAGCTGCCGGGACATTTTTAAAAAAAGGAGACGCCGAGAGGCGTCTCCTTTTTTTATTGGGTGGTCTCAGTTGTGTTGCTGCTGGGCGTTTGCAGGCTCTGCAGGAGATTTTGTCCCTTTTCGGTCCGTTTCCAGGCTTCAAAGAGCTGCATCCATTCTTGAAAGTCTTTGACCTCATGTTCCAGTTGATCCGCATGGACATCCGACCAGATATGAAAGGCCGTGATTTCCGCTTCAAAGGTCTTGCTGTTCAATATGCTGTTGACCAGGTCATGATCATAGACAGGACCGTCAAGGGTTTTCCCTATGTATTCGATCATCATTTTTTGGGAAATTTCAGGAGTTAAAAAATGCTGATTCATTTCCCGGGCCAGTCCGGATAAGCGTTCATAATTCTGATTGATATGCTCCAGGGCTTTTTCAGGTATTACGAGTTGAAGCTGCTGATCTGTTTCCTGCAGAAAATAAAAACGAAGCCAATGTTCGAATTTGCATATATCAGTAATGTCTTTCAGGGCTTGCTTGAATTTTTTTTGCATATTGTTCCGCCTTTTGTGTTTGGAATGAGTGCTTGGACGAAAACTCGCCCATTTCCTTAGTCATGGCAAAATTTTGAAATCCTCAGTGTTCCCTGCCTGTCCAGAATATCTGACCCAGGCAAATAGCCTGTTCCATTTCCTCCTTGCTGAGTGAAATATCAGGGTAGCTCGGGTTATCACAGATCATGAGCAGTTTCTGGGGTGATTTCTCAATCCTGCGAACCACGATGATACCTTCAAGGGCAAAAGCAAAAATCCCGCCGGAAAACAGCCTGGTGGCGCTTCTATTGATAAGCAGCAGGTCCCGTTCCTTGATTTCAGGCTGCATGCACGGCCCGGTCATGGTCAGACTGATCATTTCATTGGGATTGCCATGGCGACTGAGCCAATCATGATGAAAGTGAACAGTATGCCGAAAATACTCGTCAAACTCCAATGTATTGTCTTCGGACAGTTGCGGCAGGATGTGGGGCACAAAGACACAATCCTGATTGTATTCTTCTGTTTGTGCATATGGAGATCCCTTTCCTGTTGCCAGCCAGTCCGAATTCAAAGCATAGGCCTCGGCCAGAGCAAAGATCCATTTACCGGGAATGGAATCTTTTTGCTTGGCTAAAGAAATGGCTGCACGGCCTACCTGAAGTTTTTCAGCGAGTTGGGACTGGTTTTCCAGCGGAGTCACGGAGATCAAGCGTTCAAAAAAGGCCGTAAAGGATGAGCCATTTTGGTTATCGTTCATCCATCAGCACTAAGATAAAGAAAGCCTGTCGTCAAGGGACTCAGGATGCATAGCATGACTTGCCATCACGATGGGCCGCTGAAAAATTTAATCAGGATTCTAGCCAAGGCCTATTAGGACCGATTTCTGGTCAAGCCGATATAAATACCGCAAAAGGCGCATCCAGCGCCGAGGATATCCAAGGGGCCGGTGGGTCGATTGAAAAAAAGGATATCCCAGAGAAAAGAAAGCGCAGGTTGGAGGAGGATCAGCAGGCCGGCAATGGAGACATTGATTCGGGGCAGAGAGTGTGAAATGAGAATCCAGCCGACCATCTGCGAGAAAAAACCATATCCGGCCAAAGCGAATAGACTTTTTGTGTTCGGGATGACAAAACTTTCCCCGGCAAGAAGGGTCTCACCGGCCATGAGCACGGCCGTTAAAAAGGAGAGGAGGGTTATGTTGACGGTCACAGCAGCAAAAGATTGTCCGGTCTGGAGGTTTCTGACCGAGAGGATATAGGCTGCGTAAAAAAGTGCGGTCAGAAGACCGAAGAGCACCCCCATCTTCCATTCCCGGCCAACAGAATTCCAGCCGGGCCCGACCAGCAGCAAGAGCCCGATCAAGGCCAGACAAATGGCCAGGTTCAGTTTCCAGCCCGATTTTTCCTTGAAAAAAAGTACGCCGATTCCGGCCAGGAAGAGGACCTGAAAATTGGAGAGGACGGTGGCCAAACCGGGGCCGACTCCATGGATGCTGATGTGCCAGGTAGACAGGTCAAGGGCAAAGAATACTGCGCACAGGATTGAGAGCCGAAGACTTCTCCAGCTTATGGATGTATAGTATCCTTTGACAAGGACCATGATCAAGAGCAATATCCCTCCAAAAAAAACCCGGTAGAATCCGGACGCAATGGGCCCGACATCGGCGATCTTGACAAAAACAGACGAGAAACTGATCAAGAAAGCCCCGAGGCCAAGCTGGAAATAGGGGAGGGAACTCTTCATGGAGCGCCTATTCATGGTCCTTCTGCTTTGCCTCAAGGCTGTGGGGCTGGGGGTCTTCCTGGTCCTGGAGCTCGGTTTCCGGGCGCTCTCGCCTGGCCGTTCCGAAAATATAGACAATGACCAAAACAGGCGCCATGATCATCGCTTCTTGAAATTTTCCCTGCATCAGGCACAACAGGCTGTGTCCCAGGACGAGCACAACCCCCGCAAGCAGCACTGCAGCAAGCTTCTTGTTTTTCAACATATTAATTTTCCGCTTGTGGGCCTTCTCTCTGATCAGGGAGTGATGAAGGCTCCGGTTCCAACAGCAGGGCGCCTTGTGTGATATCCTGCAAGGCGGAAATCATGCCTTGCTTTTGTTCTGCCGGCAGTTCGAGAACAAAGGCGGCGTCAGCTGCATACGTCTCCGCAACGATGACGGCTTCATGTTCGGGAAGCAGTTGTTTGAAGGGGTCGATACAGGCATATTCTATAATGATTTTGAATCGTGTTTTTTCAATTCTCTCAGCCAAAGGCAAAGATTTTAGAGAGTGTTTGACCATATGGGCATAGGCCCGGACCAGGCCGCCGGTGCCGAGTTTGACGCCGCCAAAATACCGGGTGACAACAGCGACAATTTCTCCGACATGGCTGTGCAAAAGGGTTTGGAGCATGGGTCTGCCGGCGGTATTGTGCGGCTCGCCATCGTCACTGCAGCCGATTTTTGCAGTATCCCCAGGGGGGCCTGCTGCAAAAGCCCAGCAATTATGGGTTGCATCAGGGAACTCCGATCTGAGGTCCTCAATGAATACTTTGGCCTTTCCCTGGGAAGGCGCATGGCCCACAGTTGTTATGAAGCGGCTTTTGGTGATGGTTTCTGTAATCCGATGTTTCTGTATCCCGGGGATCGGGTATCGAGTCTGGGACATTTTTCAGCACGTTCTCCATGAAGGGCCTTGTGCTTCGCAGAGGTTTAAAAGTGAAGCTGCTGTCAAGCAGCATACCAGCTTGTACTTCGCTTCTCAAGCCTGTATCCACTGCCCCAGGACTTTTCTCTGCCGCGGTCCGTCAAATTCGGTGAAGAAGACGCCCTGCCAGGTCCCAAGGGCGGGACACCCTGAATGGATGATCAGCTGGAGGCTGCAGCCTAGCAGTGAGGATTTGATGTGGGCATCGCTGTTGCCTTCGAGATGACGGTAGTCGCCGTGTTCTGGAATCAGGCGGTTGAGACCGGCCTGAATATCCCGGACAACTGAAGGGTCGGCCGCCTCGTTTATGGTCAGTCCGGCAGTGGTGTGCGTACAGAAAAGAAGAAGCAGGCCTTCCTTCCAGTTATTTTCCCTGACAGCATTGCTGATGTGTTCCGTGATGTTGATCATTTCTAATCTTTTCCGGCTGTTGATTCCAATTTCCAGCATGGGGTCCTCCTTCTTTGCGGTTGACGTTTTACCTCAAGCTCTTTACTATAATCATAAGACTGAAAGCAAGCCTAAGAACACCTAATACCATCCCAGTGAGGCCGCGACAGAGAACCCTGTGACGGTTCTCTATCCTGTGACCTAAGGAGAACAGCACAATGAACGACAAGCAAACCATCGACACCGATATCGACGTTCTCGGCCCAGCCAGGATTCAATCGCCGCTGTCCCTGCAAAAGTTTATCCTGAATGACAAGAAATTGACTATGCATGTCTCTTCGGAGACTGCCGGCGATTTTTTGGGCGAAACACGGATTTATGACTTTGAAGAGGCAGGACCCAGGAAGAAAATATATTTCGACCCCAGGAAAACGAAATGCGCGATTGTAACCTGCGGGGGATTGTGTCCGGGAACCAATGACGTTATCCGGGCTATTGTCATGGAGGCCCATTTTCAGTATTGGGTATCATCAACCCTGGGCATCAGGTTTGGTCTGCAAGGCTTTATTCCGGAATACGGTCATGACATCATGGAATTGACCCCGGATGTTGTCTCCCGGGCCCATGAATTCGGCGGGACAATCCTCGGCTCTTCCCGGGGACATCAAGCGGTTGACGAGATCGTGGAGGCCCTGGAAAGAATGAACATCAGCATTCTGTTCTTGATTGGCGGCGACGGAACAATGAAGGCCGCTTCAGCCATTTATAAACAGATTCAGGAACAGAAATTGAAAATTTCCATCGTGTCCATCCCGAAAACCATTGACAATGATATTTATTTTATCTCTGAATCCTTTGGCTTTGATACGGCCGTATCCAAAGCCACAGAGGCTATCCGCTGCGCCCATACCGAAGCCATGGGCGCGCCGAACGGCATCGGCCTGGTCAAGCTCATGGGACGTGAAGCCGGATTCATTGCTGCAGAGGCCACTTTAGCCAGGCGGGACGTCAATTTTGTTCTGGTTCCCGAAGCCCCGTTCAACCTGGAAGGCCCCAATGGTTTTCTGGCCGCTTTGCAAGAGAGGATCAAGAGCAGAGGCCATGCCGTGGTGGTGGTTGCAGAAGGGGCGGGACAGGAAATTTGCCGGTCCTATCTAAAAGAAGAAGGCGAATGCCGGCTTGATGTCTCCGGGAACCCGGTTCTGGAGGATTTTTGCGGTTTGCTGCAGCGAAGGATAAAAGACTATTTTCAGACTGAAGGCATGGAAATCACCTTGAAATTCATTGATCCAAGTTACATTATTCGTTCGGTCCCGGCGAACTCCAGGGATTGCGTCTACTGCGGCTTCTTGGGCCAACACGCGGTGCATGCCGCCATGGCCGGTAAAACAAATCTTGTGGTCAGCAAGCTCAATGACCGCTATGTGTACCTGCCTCTGGATCTGGTCACCCATAAGCGGCGAACCATGAATATTAATTCGAATTATTGGAGGGCGGTTCTGGCCTCCACCGGACAGCCGGTGGATTTGTGCGGCAGAGGGCAAACAGAGGACTGACTGTTGGGGCCGGAAAAAAAATTTTGCAAGAAGCCCTGCAGCCAGGCAGCAGGGCTTCTTGTATTCCTGTAAGGGACAAGTCGGGAAAATCGTTGTTCGTCCCGACTTCATACGGCTGAAAGTCCGCAGGAGATTGGGCTCAGCGATGTTTGTTTCTACCCGGGCTTAGTGCAAGAGCGATCTGGCCAGCTTGTTTGCAGAGCCGGCATCCGGAGCATATCCTTCCGCGCCGATTTCCTTGGCGAATTTTTCAGTCACCGGAGCCCCGCCCACGATGACTTTGACCTGATCTTTGAGCCCGTTTTCCTTTAAGGCGTCAATGGTTTTTTGCATCTGGGTCATGGTGGTGGTCAAGAGAGCGGAAAGGGCAACAATCTGAGGGTCATGCTTTTTCACCGCTTCCACGAAGCCTTCCGGAGCGATGTCCACACCCAGATTGATCACCTCAAACCCGGCGCTTTCCAGCATCATTGAGACCAGATTTTTGCCGATATCATGGAGGTCGCCTTTCACCGTGCCGATGATGACCTTTCCTGCGGATTTCGATTCTTCGGCAGACAGCAGGGGTTTGAGTATTTCCAGTGCTCCGCTCATAGCCTTGGCCGACATGAGCACTTCCGGGATAAACATATCCCCGTTTTCCATCCTTTCTCCAACCACCTCCATCCCGGGCAAGAGGGCGGAGTTCAATATTTGGCTGGCATCAGTCCCCTCATCAATGGCCTGCTGTACTTGATTTTTCAAATCCGGGCCCTTACCGGCGATCAACGTTTCGCTGAGTTTGTTCAAATCCGTCATACACCTCTCTCCTTTCCAGGTTATAGTGGACAAACAAGAGCAGTTATGAGATACCTTTCCCTAAATGTCAACTGGAAATTTCGGCCTAAGCAGCTGCGATTTTTACCAATAGATGAAATAAATATTATTTTGGTTTCAATGCTTGAAACATTGATAATATACAGTTGTTCTTAATCCGAACCAGGGCCGGTCTGAGAGCAAGGGCTGATTCGACAGTTGACGGCTTTGAGGTTGGGGGTTCCAAATTCGGTTCCGATCCTGTCTGAATGGGTCAAACAGTTGTAGTTGGACCGGTCCCAGCCGAAGAGGTGACTCTCTTCTTCAGGAAACCACCAGCCGTAGGCGGCATGGACCACTCCCGGGAGAATCCGTTTTGAGAGTTCGGCTTTCTGGATGATCTGCCCCTGCGGGGTGGCAATCACAACCCATTGAGCGTTTTGAATGCCGAAGGCAGCGGCGGTCTCCGGATGTATCCGTACGATAGGATCGGGTTCTTTTTTTCTGAGAGCATCTATCCAGCGATAGGAAGAATGGAGATAATAGGGGCTTTTGGAGCTCGTCAGAAGAAGCGGATAGTCGGAATCTTTTGTTTCAGGCAGGCCCCCCCAGTCGGGTAGAGCGGCAACACCTAAAGCATCCGCCCGTTGCAGGCAGAGCTCCACTTTACCGCTGGGTGTGCGAAAACCTGAAGTGCGATAGCCCTGCGCCGGCTGCGGACCTTTGAGGATCCCCTGTTCCGCAAAATCAGCAAAGGTCAGGCCCGAGGGCTTGAGCACTTCTTCCAAATGCAGGCGATAATCAGTGAACCAGAAACGATCAGGAGTCAAGCGCTTTCCCAGCTCATTCAGGATATCGAGATCCGGCCGGCACGCTTCCGGCGGGTCGATAATCTTCGGTCTGGGCAGTATGTAGCCGTGGCCCAGACCGTAATGGCCGATATCATCGAATTCATATTGGGCGGCTGCCGGAAGAACGATGTCCGCCTGGGCTGCGGTGGGTGTCATCACCAGGTCGGAGACGGCCAGGAAGTCCAGTTTTTGCAGCGCGCTCAGGCTTGATCGGGAGTCGGCCCAGGTCATCACGGGATTGGCGCATTGAATATAAGCCCCACGGATGGCGTAGGGGATCTGTTCCTGGACCGCCCGTTTGAAAAAAACCGGGGGAACGGTCATCAGGCGGGGAATGGTCTTGAAATGGGCATGGAGCATGGATCTGGGTTTTTGCGGCAGGAGCTCGGCCCGGACAAAACGGCCCAATGAGGCAATGGGCGGGTCGAGGGCCTGGATATTGCCCCCGGGTCGGTCCAGGTTGCCGCAGACAGCCATCAAGCAGATCAAGGCCCTGAGCGTTGCAAAGGCATTGACCGTATGTTCCAGGGGGTTGCCCCATCCCAGGACCGCCGGCTGGGCCTCAGCATACATCCGAGCCGCTCTCCGGATCGATTCCGTTGCAACACCGGTGGTTTCGGAGACGGACTGCAGGGAGTACTGCTGTACCTTGGTACGCAACTCGGCAAAACCGTGGGTCCAGTCCCGGACAAAATCTAAGTCGTAGCGTCCTTCTTCAAGGATCACCCGCAGCAGACCCAAGGCGAGAAGGCCGTCGGTTCCAGGATAGGGGGCGAGCCAGAGATCGGCCCGATCCGCAAGTTCGGTCCGCCTGGGGTCGACGACCAGGAGTTTGGCGCCGGATTTCAGCTGGCCGAGGATTTGCGTGCAGATCGCTCCTTCTTCATTGGTGCTTGGGGGATTGCTGCCCCAGAGAAGAATGAGTTGACTGGCGTGATGATAATCCGGGACTGGATAAAAACCGCAGGTATGCAGTCCGCTGATTTCCCTGGGGGCATGGCAGACATCCTGGACCGCCACCACATTGGGAGAGCCGAAGAGGTTGGCCAGCCGGATGAGCACGAAATGTTCCAAGCCTTTGGGCATCCCCTGACAAAAAGCGACTTCCCGGGCTCCATGCTCTTGCCGGATACGCTCAAGATTGCGGCTGATCCGGTCCAGGGCTTCCGGCCAGCTGATGCGCTGCCAGTGTCCGGATCCACGGGAGCCCTTCCTTTTGAGTGGATATCGGAGTCTGCCGGGGTGTTGCAGCTTTTGGAGTGAGGCGCGGCCTTTGGCACAGATAAAACCTTGATTCAAGGAACCTTCAGGGTCCCCCTTGATTTTGACCCGGCCATTGTTTTCGACCTGGAGGAGCAGGGCGCATCCGCCATGATCCATTCTCGCGCAATGGGTTTTGTGCCAGACATGAGGATTTGACATTGCTTTTCTCTGGATTTACACTGCCAAAAGTGGCTGTGAATAATCATGATTTTCAGTTTTTTTTAAAAACAGAATTGGATGTTCAATGCGGCGGGGAATACTATAGGAAATACAGCGCCAAGAAGCAATACGCCCCGGAATAAGGAGCCTGATGTGATCGGAGAATACCTGAGCCTTTTGGCTCTTTTTTTATGAACCGAGAAAACCAAGGGAGCAGACGATGAAAGACATTATGGAGGTGGTGAAGGCCCGTGATCCGCAGGAAAAGGAATTTCACCAGGCGGTGAGCGAAGTGGTGAGTTCCATCAAGCCGGTTCTTGATCAAAATCCGGAATATGGCCAGGCCAAGATTCTGGAGAGGATGGTTGAGCCCGAACGGGTGGTCCAATTCAGGGTGCCCTGGATGGATGATCAGGGAGAGGTTCAGGTGAACCGCGGCTATCGAATACAGATGAACAGCGCCATCGGACCCTACAAGGGGGGATTGCGCTTTCATCCCTCTGTCAATTTGAGTATTTTGAAGTTTCTGGCTTTTGAACAGGTCTTTAAGAATGCTTTGACCACCCTGCCCATGGGCGGCGGCAAGGGCGGCTCTGATTTTGATCCCAAGGGCAAGTCGGACGGTGAAGTGATGCGCTTCTGCCAGAGCTTCATGACGGAGCTTTACCGGCACATCGGGCCGGACGCGGATGTTCCGGCCGGCGATATCGGGGTCGGTGGGCGCGAGATAGGCTATATGTTCGGCATGTATAAACGATTGCGCAATGAATTTACAGGCATCTTGACCGGAAAGGGCCTGAGCTGGGGCGGCAGCTTGATCCGGCCGGAGGCCACGGGCTATGGCTGTGTGTACTTTGCAGCGGAAATGCTCAAGACCAGAGATGCAACCCTGGAGGGAAAGGTCTGCCTCATTTCAGGCTCCGGGAATGTGGCCCAATATACTCTTGAAAAGCTTTTGGAACTGGGCGCCAAGCCGGTCACGCTTTCCGATTCATCCGGATATATCTATGACGAGGCCGGCATTGACGCAAAAAAGCTGGAGTTTGTGAAAATGTTGAAAAACGTTAAACGCGGCCGGATCAAAGAGTATGCCGAAAAGTATGATTCAGCCGAGTATTTTCCACTCGACCCCGGGCAGGATTACAACCCTCTCTGGGACCACAAGGCTGATTGCGCTTTTCCTTCGGCGACCCAGAATGAGATCAACGGCAAGGACGCCGGGAACCTGGTCAAAAACGGTGTCTACCTGGTGAGCGAAGGGGCCAATATGCCGACGGACCTGGAAGGCGCGCATATTTTTGTGGACCAGGGCATTCTCTACGGACCGGGCAAGGCAGCCAATGCCGGCGGAGTGTCCGTGTCCGGTCTGGAAATGACCCAGAACAGCATGCGCCTGGCCTGGAATCGGGATGAAGTCGATGATCGGCTGAAAATCATCATGGCCAATATTCACAATTCCTGTAAAGACGCAGCAGCAGAATACGGCGTTCAAGGCAACTATGTGGCCGGCGCCAATATCGCCGGTTTCGTCAAAGTGGTGAATGCCATGCTTGACCAGGGCCTAGTGTAAATCCGGTATGCGCCTCAGGTCAAAAAAGCCTGAGGCGCATACCGGAAATGTGAAGGCTTAAAAGCATGCTGAACAGTGCCGAGCGGGGGGAGGGAGTTGAGGATGAATGAGAAGGAGTTGAAAGAAAAGACCCAAAAAACAGCCGGTCTGTATTTCAAAGATGTTTCAGGGGAGAAACCCTATGATCTCTGGCGGACTTTTGATAAGGATCTGGCCAAGGATCTGTCCCTGTTTATAACCGGGAAAATGTATGCCAGGGAAAAGATCCCCCACACGACGCGACAGCTGATTACGGTTTCGGCTTTGACGGTTCTTGGCAAGCTTGACGAACTCAGGCTGCATATCCAGGCCGCCCTGAATGTCGGGTGTTCTCCAGAGGAGATCAGTGAAGTCATTTTCCAAACCGCGATCTATGGAGGTGTCCCGGCAACCAACAACGGCTTGAAGGTCTTGCTGGAAGTTTTGAAAGAAAAAGGGCTGAAAACGTATTGAATTGCAGTATGAGGCTGTTCTGTGGCCTCGGGTCGATGAGATGAAAATTGGGGAGTCTGGATCAATCCTGGGGACAGATTGTGTCGCTTTGAAATCTGGATGATTCAATTAGGTTCACATACACTCCCATGCCGGTTGTTTCCTTGAACTTTCCGGCGGTTTCCTCTGCAACCCGCTGTGTTGCCTCTGCGCTGATGAAGATAAAGTACAACTCATCCTCAGCTTTGTCCTTGAGCAGGATGCAGGGTTCATAGCCCAGCTTTCTGAGTTTCTGCATATGTTCGTGGGCGTATTCCGGATTGGTGAAAACGCCGGTCTGAACCAGATAGGTCCTCTTTGCATCCTGCTGTTGAGGCCTTGATTGCTGTGGTGGTTCCTTGCGCTTTTCCGGGACAAAAACCAGGAAATCCTGTTCCGCCAAGCGACGCTTGTCCTGTTCTAAACGGATGGTCCACTGTCCGGGGACGCATTCATAATCGGCAATGAATTCCCAACCGGCATAGATAATATCCCCAAGCCTTGGATACAGGCTCCAGGAAACAGAATGTGCCGACTCACCGGTTTTGGGGTTTATGATCCGGGGGTGTTCCACGATCACCCGGAGTGGAATTTTTTCGCCGAGGGGTCTGCCCTGGAGTTCGACTTCCACTCCAAATCTGCTCCCCACTTCTGCCGGGATCCTGGTGGTTTTTTGTTTGAGTTTGAGTTCGGACAGCAGGGAGAGTTTGGTTTGTGCGTCATCCTGACTTATTTCTGAATCGGTTTGCGCTGAATACCGGCCGTAGTTCAGGATCTGGACTTCTTCCAACCAGGCGGCTTGACTCACGGAAAAACAGGTCAGCTGCATGAGCAAGCAGGCCAAAATCCAAAAGATAAAACGGTTTATGATCATTTTTCCCCCATCTGTATGACCCAGGTCCAAAAAGTCCGTGTCGCAGAGGCTGAATCCGGTCAGAAACTGGTCCAGTTTCTGAGCCGACGCGTAGAGGGCCGGATTCCCCGCTCAGCCCTGATGCGTTGGATCCGCACCGGCCAGGTCCGGGTCGACAGATCACGAAGCAAGCCCTTTGACCGGGTTTTTGCCGGTCAGGAAATTCGAATCCCTCCGTATCAGGCTGACAGCTCCGAGCCCATCGCCCCTGCCCGGGACGCCAATCCCTTTGTGCTCAGTACGGTCTATGAGGACAGCAGGCTGCTGGTTTTGGCCAAGCCCCCGGGTTTGGCGACACAGCCGGGGAGCGGCCTGAACGACAGTGTCCATGACCGCATCGCGGCCAGGTTTGGATCACATTCCTGGCAGCCGTCTCTGGTACACCGGCTGGATAAAGAGACCTCAGGCCTGCTGCTCGTGGCCAAGTCCTATGCCTACCTTCAGCATCTGCACCGGTTATGGAAAAAGGGGGATGTGACGAAAGTCTATCTTGCCTGGGTTCCAGGCTCCGGCCCCTGGAAAGCCTGGTCCAAGCTTACAGACACACTTCCGGGACCTGAACATAAAGGACGCCGGCCGGCCAAATCTGTGAAGGCAGAGTCTTGGGTGAAAATTATATACGAAAAAGACGGCTTGAGCCTGGTGGCGGTCCGATTGATAACGGGGCGAAAACATCAGATCAGGCTTCAGCTTGCAACAAGGGGACTTCCGGTTTTGGGTGATCAGAAATACGGGGATGATCGTTCAGGCCAGGGTCTGCTCCTCCATGCCTACAGCTTGCGATTTGACGGCTTGTGCTTTGAGCTGCTTCCACCCTGGAAAGGCCGTTTTCAAGTTCCCAAAGAGCTTGTTCAGGACCTCCACTGCGAGTGCTTGGAAGAAAATTGACCCACCTTTTTCGTCACGGCAAAATTTGGAAATCTCTATTGTGTTTCAATGCACAGCGGTTTCAAATATCCGGTATTTTTTCAGGATCAATGCCCAGACGGGTAAACCATTCCAGGTGCTCTCGAATGAATGTGCAGCTTTGCCCGAAGCTTTCCTGGGTATGCATTTCCAGGGTAAAGCTCGGCCTGAGTTCGAGCAGTTCCAGACCAAAAAAGAGTTCCTGCCAGGGGATGACCCCTTGTCCGAGCCCCCAGTGTTTGTCCGCGACTCCGTCGTTGTCATGGAGATGCAGGTGCCCCAGATACGGGGCCAGGGTTTGCAGCCATTTCGAAAGATTCTGGTACTGGCCGCCGCCGCCGTAACTTGACCAGTGTCCCAGGTCCAGGCAGCATCGGATTCGATTGCCGGCTGACAGTTCACACAGCAGGTCACTCAAGGGACGGGGATCGTTTTCGCGAACATTTTCCAGGAAAAGCACCGGATGCTCAGGCCAGACCGCCAGAGTCCGGCTCCAGGTGTTTACGGCTCGATTGAGCCATTTGGAGAAAAGGTCGATATACAGGGGAATGAAATAGGCATGGGCCACCAAATATTTTGGTCTGTAAACCTTGGCCACCTGCATGGCCTTTTGGAGTCTCTGTCTGGTGGCCTCGAGTATCAGATCGTCCAAACTGCCGGGTTGGAGATCGTGATACGGCAGATGAACACCGCAACTTAGGCCTGAGGACTGCAGGGAATCGGAAAGCCGCTGATGCCAGTTGAGATCTAAAGTATCCAGTGAAATCGCGTCGAGCGCCAGTTCCGGGTGGATTTTTTTCTCCAGAAAGGATTTCAGGTAAGAATCTTCCGAAGCAATGAATCGTACTGGAATGTAGACAAAAAAATTCCCCATGCCACCCCCGCTCGGCAAAACCTGGTACTTGGCCGCATATGTGCCTTCAAGCACAGTTTTCGGTCAGATACTAGGTTGCGAGAAGATCTTGTTTTGTAAACAAGGTTTGCAAGCCGTAGCCATGTTGGGCAAGAAGCTCCTCCCCCCCTTCTTCACGGTCCAGGACGCAGAGGACTTGGACAATATCGAGGCCGGCATCCCGGATTCGCCGGCAGGCGGTCAGCAGACTCCCGCCCGTGGTGACCACGTCTTCCAGAACAGCGACTTTGACGCCGGAGGAAAAGTTGTTCAGCCCTTCGAGATATTGGTTCGTTCCGTGACCTTTTGCCTTTTTGCGGACGATAAAAGCCGGAAGCGGTCGGCCTTCGAGATAGGACAGGACGCTCACGGCACACACCAAAGGGTCCGCCCCCAGGGTCATACCGCCCACGCCTTGGACTTCCGGCAGGAGCACTTCCAAAAAACACCTGCCAAGGAGGCAGCCGCCCTCGGCGTCAAGGGCTGTTTGCTTGCAGTCGAAGTAATAGTCGCTTCTCCGTCCCGAGGTCAGGACGACATCCCTTTGGATATATGATTTTTCAAGGAGTAATTGTCCCGCTCTCTGCAATGCCTTCACACGCTCTCCCCAAAGACTCGGTTGAAGATCAGATCTTCATGGCGCAGGTAATATTTCAAATCGAACAGTTCTTCCAGGTCGGCCCGATCAAGAGAATCTCTCAAGTCTGCACTTTCCCTGACAAGTGAATCAAAGGGCACTTTCTCCTCCCAGGACTGCATAGCCAGTTTTTGAACCGTTTCATAGGCCTTTTGCCGGGGAAGCCCCTTGTCCACAAGCGCCAGGAGAACCCGTTGCGAAAAGAAGAGATTATAGGAGCTTCTCAGGTTGCGGTCCATGTTCTCGAATTGAGCCTGCAGATTGGAAAGCAGGGAACACATGCGATTGAGCATATAGTCGATGAGAATGGTCGAGTCGGGCATGATGACCCGCTCGACTGAGGAATGGCTGATATCTCGCTCATGCCAGAGAGGCATGTTCTCCAGGGCTGCTAAAGCATTGGTTCGAACCAATCTGGCCAGACCGCAGAGGTTTTCCGCGGAAATTGGGTTTTTTTTATGCGGCATGGCCGAAGAGCCTTTCTGACCTTGAGCAAAGCCTTCTTCCACTTCTAAGACTTCGGTCCGCTGCAGATGCCTGAGTTCGGTGGCCAGCCGCTCGATGCCGCCGGCAATAAGGGCCAGGGTTTGAAAAAAATGGGCGTGCCGATCCCTTTGGATAATTTGAGTGGAAATCGGATCCGGTTGCAGACCCAAAAGGGAACAGGCGATCTGTTCCACCTCCGGCTGCAGATGGGCATAGGTGCCGACGGCGCCTGATATTTTTCCGACCCGGACATCGTCCAAGGCTTGATCAAAACGCTGTCGGTGTCTCAAAAATTCTGCATAAAAACCGGCGAGCTTGAGACCAAAACTCGTGGGTTCGGCATGAACCCCATGGGTTCGGCCCATGACCACCCGGCCTTTGTATTTGAAGGCCAGGTCTCGAAGGACGGACAGGATTTGGTCCAAGCCGAACCGGATCATGCAGCCGGCCTGATTGAGCAGGACCCCATTGGCGGTGTCGGTGATGTCCGAGGAGGTGCACCCAAGGTGAATGAATCTGGAGGCGGGACCTACTTTTTCCTCGAGGGCCGTCAAGAAGGCGATCACGTCATGCTTGGTTTCTTCTTCGATGCTGAGCAGACGTTCAAGATCGAAATCCGCATTTTGACGGATTTCCTCCATCTCCTGCTCTGGAATGCGCCCTAGCTTATACCAGGCTTCACAAACCGCTAGCTCCACTTGCAGCCAGACCCGGAATCTGTTTTCCAGACTCCAAATGCACCCCATTTCCTGCCGGGTGTAACGCTCAATCATAAGGGCATTCTCTCACGGGCGGGGTTGCAAGGTTCAGTTCGGACTTGTTGTCTTGGTCTCTTTGCTGGGATTTTCTCCCTTCGTTTCGGAAGAATTCGCCTTTTTGGAGCTTTCTTGAGCAGATTTTCCGTTGTTGCCGGCCTGATCTCCGTTCTTTTTTGCTGGCGTCGAGTCACCATTTGATTGGGCCTCGGTTTTATCAGCTCCATGATCGCCGTTTTTCTTCCCATCGGCATAATCCGTAACATACCAGCCGGTTCCCTTGAGGATGAAGGCGGTGTTGGATATCAATCTTTTTGACGGCGCTCCGCATTGCGGGCATTTCATATCCCGCTCCACATAATCTTTTTGCCATTCCTCAAAGACAGAATCGCATTGAGGGCATGAATATTCATAAATGGGCATGAATCACCTCCGCATACACGTGAATAATTGCATTCTTTTACCAGATTTGGTAAAAGTAAGCAGTTCCGGGCGAAAGTCAATGCCTTACGCTTTCCGGGCTTCAGACTTGGCTTCTTTGATTTGCTGCTTTTCACGTTTTTCTTTCCGTTTCCGTCTGCGGTCCAGTTCTTTTTTCCGCTCGATTTTTTTATGACGGGCCATATCTTTTCCTCCCTAGCTGAATCGCTTTAAAAAGGAGACTCATATCAAGAAAGGGGGGGCTTTGTCCAGAGATAAATTTTGGCATAAAATTTGCTTCCAGATTTGAAATGCGGATTACTTGAGGAAGAAGCCCCAAGACATGGAGGGAAGCTCCGGAGGAGGCCTGCTATAAGCCCAGCGGGAATGAGCAGATCGTCCGCAGGGTTAAAAATATTTTACCGGGTCGGACCGGTTCCAGTCCCAGGTAAAGCTTTTTTTACCCGGGGGCCTTGAATGGTCAGTGATGATAGGGGTGTTTCCAGATGATGGCGCCTGCCCTGTAAATTTGTTCAAGCAAGAGAACCCGGGCCAGTTCATGAGGCAAAGTCGGCAGACCGAAACTCAAAAGAATCCGACTTTCTTCCTTGATGGTTTCGCTCAAGCCATAAGACCCTCCAAGTACAAAACAGGGGTCCAATCCCGGTTCTTGGAGCCAGCCCTGTAGGCATTGCGCAAATTCTGGCGAGGTGTATTGTTTTCCTTGGCTGTCAAGGGCAATGAGGAAATCTCGAGGCCGGAGCGATCTTTGAACGGCCTTTTGTTCCGCTTCCCGTTTTTTTTGGGGGGAAAGTCCGGGAGGAGCGTCTTTCAGTGTTGTATGCCGAATGGTATAAAATCCGGCTATCTTCTTGAGATACTCATCCACGGCGACTTGCCAATAGCTTTTTTTCAGCTTTCCAATCCAGATGCATTTGATCTTGTTGCTCATGTGGATTGAGCTTGACGAATTTAGCAGAAATTTGCAAATATCTTTATCTGAATGCAACATTCATCACTCGAAACCGATACTTGCTGCTTCATGAAAAACAGCCCTATCCTGTTCTTTACGGTTCTGCTTGCACTGTGTGCTCTTTGTTTCGTCAAGGCCGGTCAAGCCCAGACCATCGAGCTGAAGAATCTCTCGCTGGACAATCTCGGCAATACCCTGCAACTGCATTTCGGGTTTACTCCGGATGAGTTTCAGGAATTTGACGAGTTGCTCAAAGACGGGGTCCCATTGAGGCTGAATTGTCAGGCCAGCTTGCTGCGGGTTTTCACTTTTTGGCCGGATCGCCTGGTCTCTCAAGAGGCAATGAGCTTTGAACTGAAGGCCAATACCTTGAGTCAGGAATATATTCTACACGATCTCACGGCCGAAAGGAGCATGAAAAATAAGGAACTTGAGCCGCTATTGCGCAGCAATCTCTCTGAACTGGTGTTGAATCTTGGAGATTGGAAATCCTTTGTGCAGGGGAAAAAGTATGCATTGGAGTTCGATGTCAGCCTGCAACGCAATGATGTTCCAATCTGGCTCAAAGATGCCCTTTTTTTCTGGTCCGGATATATCCTCAAGAAGAAAAAGTATCGAATGATCTTCACCTACTGATAGGCATTCCGGCTTGTGGCCTCCTCGGCAGACCGTCCATCAATCTCGACCGGTGAATCAGCTTTGATGTCCTCATCAGAATATCAGTCTTTTCAAAATTCCGCTCAAGGGGATACCGCAAAGAAAACAGAACACTCCGCTCTGGTTGAACATCCAACCCAGGCCGAAACGCAGAATTTTATTCAAGCCCAGACCACTGCGACCAGTCGGAACAGGTTGCGCAGAAGTGAATTGCTGCTGGCTTTTTGCGCTTTTTTGCTTATTATTCTGGTAAGCTGGATAGAACTTCGGTTTTTTGGGGTTAATTCCTATCTCTTCCTGGCCGTTTTTAATCTCAACCTGATCCTGCTTTTGGTCATCCTGTTTCTGGTAATCCGAAACGGCGTCAAGCTGTTTTTGGCCAGAAAACGGAAAGTCAAGGGCTCAGGATTACGTTCCAAGCTTGTCCTGGCCTTCATGTCCCTGTCTTTGATTCCCACCCTTCTCATGTTTCTGGTTGCGGTGAAATTTGTGCAGACTTCCGTGGATTACTGGTTCCGGGGCAAGATTGACAGCTCATTGGAACAATCTCTGGAAATCGCCCAGTCCTTTTACAAGCTGACCCGGAAAGACCTTGATGCGCAAGGGCGGCACATCGTGGAGGCCATCAGAGAGAAAGAGCTTCGCTGGGGGGGGGAAGGGATGGAGCGCTTTTTACAGGAAAAGGCCCAAGAGTATGGACTGAGTCTTATCGGGGTGATTTCACCCGGTTTAAAAGAGCAAAATTGGTATGCGAAGCAAGAGTGGGAACAATCCTGGCCGGAGATCAAAGAAAGCATTGATTGGGTGGGCTTGAAAGATAAGCCCCGCTACTGGTCTACCCTGCACAAGGGGGCGGGGCAGGATCTGGTGGCGGGTCTTGTCCCTGTGGATGATGCCAAGACAGGTTTTCTTGTTCTCGGTAATTCCATCGGCCAGGGGCTTTTGGAGAAGATGGATCAAATCGTGCAAGGCGTCCGGGAATATAAAACAATCAAGACCTTGAAGCAGCCCTTGAAAATAGCTTTTTATCTTATCCTTGGCTCCATGACCCTGTTGATCATTTTTGGAGCCATGTGGTTTGGATTCCGTCTGGCCAAAGAGATTTCGGCCCCGATTCAGGCCTTGTCCCTTGGGACGCAACGCATCGCCCATGGTGATCTGGGGGTGCGACTGGACGACAACTCCGGAGATGAGCTTGGGGTGCTGGTCCAGTCCTTCAACCTCATGGCCGAAGACTTGGAAAAAAGCCAGCACGGCCTGAACAAAGCCAATAAGGACCTGGCCAATCAGAATCTTGAACTGGAACAGCGGCGCGAGTACATGGAGGCTGTGCTCAACACCATTACTTCCGGAGTGATCTCTTTGGATCAAGACGGCCGGATCAGCACGGTGAACAAGGCGGCGGAAGACATCCTCAATACCAGGCGGGTGCTTTTGATCAATCAAGATCCCCTGTCACTGCTTCCAAAGGCCTATGGAGATTTATTGCGCTCCGCTATGGAACGACTCAAAGAAGCCCCGGACACGCATTGGCAGCGACAGCTTGATTTACGGCTCGGTGAGGATGAAAAAAAGATTCTCGTCAACGCCATCGGCCTGCGGGGTGGTCAGGGCGAAGAAATCGGCCTGCTGATTGTTTTTGAGGATATCACGGAGCTTGATAAAATGCAGCGGATGGCGGCCTGGCGGGAAGTGGCCAAAAGGATTGCCCATGAGATCAAGAATCCTTTAACCCCGATCAAGTTGTCCGCGCAACGACTGGAGCGAAAATTCGGGAAGGATGTCCAGGATACAAGCTTTGTGGAGTGCACCTCGCTTATTGTCAGGCAGGTGGAGCATCTGCAGCAAATGGTCCAGGAGTTTTCCAAATTCGCCAGACTGCCTGAGGTGACCCCGGAGCGGAACAGCCTGCAGCCGCTTATGGAGGAAGTGGTGACCTTGTTTCAGAACAGTCATGCCCATATCAACTGGCAGCTGGAAATCAGGAATGATATCCCGCCCCTGAAATTCGACCGTTCGGCCATGAAACAGGTCTTCATGAATATCTTGACCAATGCCTCAGAGGTCCTGGAAGGGAGGTCCGACCCCGGGGTGTTCATCGATATAGATTACGACCGCAAAGCCGGCTGGGTCAGAATACAGGTGGCGGATAACGGCCCGGGGCTGGACGATGAAGAAATGCATCGTCTTTTTGAACCCTATTTTTCCAAAAAAAGAGGGAATACCGGGCTGGGCCTGACGATTGTCAAATCCATCGTCAGCGATCATCAGGGCTATGTCCGGGTGCGGAAAAACGAGCCAAGGGGGAGTGTCTTCAGTATTGAGCTGCCTGTCTAGTGCCCTGTGTCAAAAATTTTTAATAACATTTCAGACATTGCTAGTTATTTTATGTTTTTAAGGTTCAAAGCCGTAATGTCGGTACGAAGTCTGCAGTTAAACTGAGGGGAAAGGATCTTGGGAATGAAACCAGTCATTTTGGTTGTAGACGATGAAGAAGATATCAGACTTTCCTTGAAAGGCATCCTCGAAGATGAGGGGCGGCGGGTGGTGGCGGCAAGTCATGGCGAGGAAGCCCTCCAGATGCTGCACAAGGAAGAGCCGGACATTGTTTTTCTGGATATTTGGCTGCCGGGGAAAGACGGTCTGCAAGTCCTGGATGCTGTTCGCAGGGATTATCAGGAATTGCCGGTGATTATGATTTCCGGTCACGGTAATATTGAAACTGCCGTCGAAACCATTAAAAAAGGGGCCTTTGATTTTATTGAAAAGCCCTTGTCTTTGGAAAAAGTGGTGGTCACCACGAATAAGGCTCTGGAATTTCGAAAACTTCAAATTGAAAACCGGGATCTCCGCTCCAGGGTTAAAGTCGATTTTATTCAGGAACTGACCGGTGAGACCGAAGCAGTCCGGTATCTCAAAAATCAGATCGAAATTGTGGCTCCGACCGAAGCCTGGGTTTTGATCACCGGTGATAATGGGACAGGCAAGGAAATTGTGGCCCGCAGTCTGCATAAAAAGAGCAGGCGCGCCAAAAAAGCCATGATCGCCATCAACTGTGCTGCGATACCTGAAGAATTGATCGAAAGCGAGCTGTTCGGCCATGAAAAAGGGTCTTTCACCGGAGCGGACAAACCCCATGAGGGCAAATTTGAGTTGGCGCACAAAGGCACCCTGTTTCTCGATGAAATCGGGGATATGAGCCTGAAGACTCAGGCCAAGATCCTGCGCATTCTTCAGGAGCAGACTTTTGAAAAGGTCGGTGGCAAGACAAGCATCAAGGTTGATGTGCGGGTTATTGCGGCCTCAAACAAGGATCTTTTTCAGGAAATCAGGGAAGGACGCTTCAGAGAAGACCTCTACTATCGTTTGAACGTCTTTCCGCTCCATGTTCCCAGCCTTGAGGAAAGGGCTGAAGACATTCCCGTGCTTCTCGATCAAATGATTTACTCTTTTTGTCAGGAACACGGTTATCACCCCCTGTCTTTTTCCAGAGAGGCCGTTCAAATCCTGAAGCAGCACCCCTGGCCTGGAAATGTCCGGGAGTTAAAGAATTTTGTGGAAAGGATGCTCATCATCCATGCCGGGCAGGAAGTCCAGGCTTCACAGCTTCCTCCGGAATTCAAGCAATCCAGGCCATCCGGAAAAATCTCAAACCCGGACCTCGATGAAAACGCCATTGACGGAGTTGATTTCAAGTCGGCCAGAGCGGAATTTGAGCGTCTGTTTCTTTCAAAAAAAATTCAAGATTATCAAGGAAATGTATCCAGACTGGCTGAAGCAATCGGGCTGGAGCGCAGTTATCTGCATCGTAAACTCAAAGCCCTGGATATTGAGTATTGATGACCGGCGCCACCCTCAAGGTCCCTGAGAGCGCCCATGGCGCCCGGCTTGATCACGTCCTGACTCTGCTCCTGCCCGGGCTGTCCCTGCGAGAGCGGCGGCGTCTGTGGGCTGAGTGTGTCGTGCGCGTTGATGGAACGGCCCGATCCAAAGGCTTTCGGGTCAGTACCGGCCAGACCGTCTCCGTGATGCGGCAGACACTTTGGAGACCGCCGGAGTTCAAGGCGGAAGACTGGCCGGAGGTTCAAATTGTTCAAAAGCAAGGGGCCTATGCCGCTTTGTTTAAGCCCGCCGGCCTGCATACGGCCGTTGTCCATCAGAGTTCCCATCCAAGCATGGAACAGGGCCTTCCCCTTTTTTTTGCCGAGCCCGGGGCGAGGCTCCTGAATCGCCTGGATCAGCTCACTTCCGGGCTTGTACTCGCGGCGCTCGATCCGGAAGGCGAAAACAAGTACCTGAGCTTGCAGCAAAGCGGTCTGGTCCGGAAATACTATCTGGCAGTGTGCAGGGGCCGGATAGAGGAGGAGACGAGCGTGCGGCAGCGCATCGACAGCGCCGGGAAAAAGAAAGTCCGGGTCACCCGGAAGGAGGATCCGGACCCTTTGCGCCGGACCCGGATCAAGCCGATGGCCTATGCAGCAGGTCAGGATGTCTCCCTGGTGCAGGTTCTGATCCTGAAGGGAGTCAGGCATCAGATACGGGCCCATCTGGCCTGGCTTGGTCATCCTCTGGCCGGTGATCCCCTGTATGATCCCCAAGCAGGGGGCACAGTGCGGCTGTTCCATTACTGCATCCAATTTCCAGGTTTTGCCTGCGCACTCAAACCGGAAGCTAATTTTTTCAAAGAGGTCGATCTATGAAGATTCAGGTAAAGTGTTATGCCACTTTGGCCCATCATCAGCCCGGAAACGGAGAGCGTTTTTCCGTCGAGTCCGGAACCTCGGTTGCGGATCTCCTGGAGGTTTTGGGTATGACACCGGAGGCGGTCAAGGTCGTTTTTGTCAACGGCAAACATGTGGGCCAGGACTTTGTCTTGTCGGAGGAGGATCGAGTGGCTTTGTTTCCGGCGGTTGGGGGGGGGTGAGGAGACACTGAAGAATGAAGCAAAACAACTCTATCCCGGCCCAGAGGACCGGGATAGAGTTCAAGGGCTTTGCCGGTTGGTCCATGCGAGCTTTTTTTGTGGCCTTGTCCCCGCAACAGCCGCAAAAAAGGTCAGCCTGGACCGTTTCCGTATTATCGCAAACCGTTAATCGATCCTGGAAAAGGCCTTGGCTTTGGCCCCGCAAACCGGACAGACGTCCGGGGCAGCTTCTTCGCAGGTATATCCGCAGACCGAACAGACATAATAGTCTGTTTCTTTTTGATCATCCAAACTGTCCAGAGCTTTTTGGTAGAGATCTGCGTGGACTTTTTCCACCTCATTGGCGTAACTCATGCTTCGTTCGGCGGTTTTTATCCCTTCTTCCCGGGCGTGCTTGATCATTTCCGGGTACATGACTTTGAATTCATGGGTCTCGCCGGATACGGCTTCCTGAAGGTTTTCCCTGGTGGTCCGAATGCCGCCGAGGGCCCGCAAATGGCTGTGTGCATGCACAGTTTCAGCTGCGGCCGCGGCCCTGAATAATTTGGCTGTCCTGGGAAAGCCTTCCTTGTCCGCCTGTTTGGCAAAGGCGAGGTATTTTCGGTTGGCCTGGGATTCTCCGGCAAAGGCCTCCAAAAGATCTTTTTCAGTCTGTGTTCCTTTCACATCCGCCATACTAATCTCCTTGTTTTTGGGTTGCGTGTTTTTTTCTTTGCTGCAGGCCGGTTTCCCCAAGGGCTCAGCAGTGCTCTTCAAGAATGGACTCGGCCAGATCCCGGCCCGCGCGGCGGGCTTGCTGCAGGTAGTCCGGATGGGCAAGCACATCGTCAGCAAAATCGAGGCCTTTGTAGAGAAGGCTCTTCCAGAGTTCGGCGTCAAAGGTGTCGAAGAAATATTTTACACTCAATTGGGCGCCGTCAAAGAGTTTTTTTCCCTGAGTGGCGCCCGCTGCAAGAAAGAGTCCTTTGCGAGCGGGTGGACGGTTTCCGGGTTTTTCCTTTTCAATCCAGTATTTTTTCACCCATAAAGACTGGCAGCGATCCATGAGGATTTTGGTGTGGCTGCTCACGGTGTAGAAGAACATGGGTGAAGCCAGGATGACGCCCTGGCAGCTCAGCAACTGGTCATGGATGTCTTGAAAATCGTCTTTGATGACACATCTGCCGCCCTGTCTGCATCCGTAGATCTCGAGGCATGGGGAGAGCTTCAGGTCCCGAAGCACATATTCCACAACCTCGGCGCCCGATTCCCCGGCGCCGGCAACCGCCTCCCGGAGCAGGCGGGATGTGTTGCCGTTTCTGCGGGGACTCCCGTAAAAGGCAAGGATTTTCATCGTGAATACCTTTCTTTATTCATTTTCCTGTTCTGCAAAACGGAGTCCGTGCTTTTTCAGCAGCTCATAGAGACGGGCCCTGGACAGACCTGAAATATTGCAGGCCGTCTGGGGATTGTTGTCGCATTGTTGAAGTAAAAGTGAAAGATAGGCTTTTTCCATGCCGGCAATGGTTTTCTTGCGCAGGGATTTGAGAGTGGGGAACTCTGTCGTCCCAGTATTGAACCAGGAAGGGCAGGTCATACAGGGGATTGAATCTTTATCCGGAGAAACAGAATCGCTGCTGCAGTTTTTGATATCGGATTTGATCGCCTCGGCTCTGATCGCGGTTGGAAGGTGCTGGGGCAGAAGCTTTGATTCAGAATAGCCGTTTTTTATGGCCACATCCAGGACATTGATAAGCTCTCTGACGTTTCCCGGCCATGAAAATCGGGACAAGACGTGCAATAGTTCACCGGACAGATGTTTTTTGGCAAGCCTGTATTCCTGGCATCTTTTGGCCGTGAAATATTCGGCCAGCATGGCAATGTCGCCGTTCCGCTCCCGAAGAGGAGGCAGATGGATTGGATAGGCAAAAATCCTGTAAAACAGATCTTCACGGAATTCCTGACGGTCGACCATCTGTTTCAAGTCTTTATTGCTTGCTGCGACCAGACGAAAATCGCTGCTCTGTTCCTGTTCACCGCCCAGGGGCAGGAAGGTCTTTTCCTGCAGGACGCGGAGCAGGATTTTCTGCAGCGATAAAGGGAGTTCCCCGATTTCATCCAGAAACAGGGTCCCGTGGTCGGCAAGCTTGACCAGGCCTGTCCGCTCTTGCCGGGCATCGGTGAAAGCCCCTCGGCAATGGCCCAGAAGTGCGCTTTCAGCAAGGGTTTCCTTCAGACCGGCACAGTCCAGGACAACAAACTTATGAAAGGCCCGGAGGCTGTTCTGATGCAGGGTCCTGGCGAAGAGTTCTTTGCCGGTCCCGGTCTCGCCTGTGATCAACACGCTGGTGTTGCTCTTGGCGACCATTTCAAGCTGTTGCAAACAGTTTTTGATGTTCGAGCTGCATCCGATGATCGGATTCGGTTGGATGAGGCTGTAAGAGCTGTTTTCGCTTTGCTGCTTCCGGTAATGCAGCGCCCTGTTCAGAAGGCGTTGAATGGTTTCTATATTGACGGGTTTTTCAATGTAATCCCAGGCGCCGTGTTCAATGGCCTCTGCGGCCTCATTCGGGTTCCCATGGGCGGTGATCACAATGACTTGAGGTTTGGCGGGAAAGTTTTTAAAATTTTCGATTTCGTACAAACCGTTTCCATCCGGAAGAAATATATCCAAAAGTACAATGTCATAGGTGTTTTCCAAGGCGGATTCTTTCCCTTGGGCGAGTGAGGCGAATGCCTGGCATTCATACCCGAGCTCAATGAGGATATCCTTGACAGTTTCGCGGAAAACAGGATCGTCATCAATGAAGAGGATCTGGGCCATAAACCTTGGAAACCTTTTGTTCCTCTCGGGTACACGCAAAGCGCTGCGCTACTAAAAAAAAAAGCGTGCTGCTGAGTGTGTCGGAAAACAACTTAGCATCAATATGCTAACAATTTTGTAAAAATATGCAAGAAAGAATTTAAAATGTTTGAATAATAGGGTTTTTTTGGTGTAGTGTGCGCGCAAGCCGCACAAGTCCCGGATATGTAGAGGCTAACGCAGGAAAAGTCTGGGCAGAAACAGGGAAATTTCCGGGATGAAGGTGATCAGAGCCACACAGGCAAGAAGCAGGATCAGAAAAGGGGCGGTAGCCCGGGCCACGGTGGTCAGCGGCTTTTTGGTAATACCCATGGCCACGAAGAGGTTCAGGCCGAACGGCGGGGTCAGAAAGCCGAATTCGATCATCAGGACCATGACGATGCCGTAGTGGATATAATCGATGCCGTAGCGGTTCAATGTTTCGATAAACAGGGGGGAGAGGACCATCATGGCTGAAACCGCGTCCATGGCCGTTCCGGTTATCAAAAAGAGGATGGTCACCAGGAGCATGAACATCCACCAGGAGGAGACATGGGAAATGATGAAGTCGGCCATCTGGTTCGGCAATTGCTCGGCCGTCAGGAACCAGACAAAGGTCATGGCGCAGGCCAGGATGAAGAGCAGCGACGCGCTTAAAACAGCGGAATCCAGAGTGACTTTAAAGAGTTTTTTGAGGTTGAGTTCTCTGAAAACCAGGAATTCCACTGCCAGGGCATAGACCACGCTGACGGCGGCGGCCTCGGTGGGGGTGAACACTCCGGCATAGATGCCGCCCAGGACGATGATCGGCAGAACCATACCCCAGGCCCCTTCCCTGACGATTTTCAACATCTCGTCCCTGCTGTATGTGACTTCCTGTCTCCAGCCGTGCTGTCTGGCCAGGATATAGGTATAGCCGAGAAGGACGGCGCCGATGAGCAGTCCCGGCAGGATGCCGGCCAGGAAGAGTTCAGCCACGGAGACGTTCATGATCAGGCAGTAGAGGATCATGGGGATGGACGGCGGGATGACGATTCCCAGAGAACCGGCCGAGGTGATCAGACCGGTGGTAAAGTGTTCAGTGTATCCGGCCTTGATCAAGGCCGGATACATGATCGAGCCGATGGCCACCACAGTGGCCGGCGAGGAGCCGCTTAAGGCCGCGAAAAAGACGCAGGCCACCACAGTGGCCATGGCGGCCCCCCCGCAAAAGCGGCCCACGGCCAGATTCATAAGATCAATGAGCCGTTTGGCCAGGGCCCCTTCGGTCATGATCCCTCCGGCCAGGATGAAATAGGGGATGGCCATGAGAACCGATTTATCCAGGGCGTTGAAGAGCTGTTGGACCAGAATGGTCAAAGGGGTATGGGTGAAGAAAAAGATGAGGAGAGCCGTCGTGGTCAAAAGGAGGACGCTGATGGGCATGCCCAAAAGCAGCAACAGTGCAAAGGAAAGGATCAGAACGAAGATCATGAACCGGTTTCCTTTCCCTCGGCCTCAGTGGGTATCTCCAGGGGCTGGTTATTGAAAAATCCCCGTCCGTGCCGGATGCTTTGCAGCAGGAAGCGGAAAAACAAGGTGCCGCTGAAGATTCCGATGGGCAAATAGGCCCAGAACATCGGCAGGGACATGGCTGCCGATGTCGTGCCGAATTTTTTCAGTTTAAAGGCGTGCTCAAAGGCCAGCCAGGCAACCAGACAGAACACGCCCGCTGCAATGAGGTTTGTGCTCAGGCGCATAAGATGCCCCGTCCGGGAGGGGACCCGGGTGAGCACGAAATCCATGCAGAAATGGGTCCCGTACTTGACACCCAGCGAGGCGCCCAGAAAGGTCAAAAACACGCAGAAATAGCGGCTGAACTCTTCGAACCAGGTGAAGGAATGATTGAAGAGATAGCGGCTGAGCACTTCGAAAAAGGCCATCAAAGCCAGGCCGAGAAGACCTGCCGCCAGGATGCCTTTTTCGAAGTACTGCAGCGCCCGGAGTCCTTTGTTGAGCATATACCTACGCTTTTTTTTCTTAACTGTGAACCGTGAACCGTGAACCTGGAACCTTTGGGTTGCGGGCGAAGCCCGCCTTAATTGCTGTGCTCCTCGATCTTGGCCATGAAGAAGTCAAAGAGGTCGGGACCGACGATTTCCCGGTATTTTTCCCAGACCGGCTGCATGGCCTCGGCAAAGGCCTGCCGCTGCTCATCAGTGAGCTGGATCAATTCGACGTCGTTCTCTTGGCAGTACTCTTCAATGGATATCCCGATCTTGGGTAGGGACTTGTGGAGTTCCCGGTTTACTTCCCGGTTGGTACGGATGCAAACATCGGCCGCTTCCCGGAATATTTTTTTCTGTTTGTCGCTGAGGCGATCCCAGACCGAAGGACTGACGATGATCATGCATTCGGTCAGGATATGGTCGGTGTTGGTCACATGCTTGGCCACCTCGGTGGCCTTGATCAGAATGGAGGTCAACAAGGGGTTTTCCTGGGCGTCGATCACCCCCTGCTGCAGGGCATTGTACAGTTCGGGAAAGGGTATTCCCACGGGCGAGGCCCCGACCTGTTTGAAGGTATCCATATATACCGGGCTGTTCATGACCCGGATTTTCATCCCTTCCAGGTCCTCTGGCTTTTTGACCGGGCGCTGGGTGTTATTGATGTCCCGGAATTCATTTTCGGTCCAGCCGATGCCGATAAATCCCCGGTCCGGGAGATAGGAAAAGATCTTCTCCTGCCATTCTTTGTCGTCCACTACGGCGTAGGCGGTCTCTCTATCCGGAAAGACAAAGGGCAGATCCATGATCGCGGTCTGGGGAACATAATTCTGCATGACCGCCGTGGTGATGGAAGCAATCTCCAGGGTTCCGGATTGGACCTGTTCAGCCATGGAGCGCTCGGACCCCAGCTGTCCGAAAGGGAAGGTCTTGACCTCGATTTCACCGTCGGTCTGTTCGGCGACATAGTCGGCAAAGGCCTCGACTCCCTTGCTCTGACCATGGAAAGGAGGGGCCACATGTCCGAATTTGAGGGTCATTTTGGCCTGAGCGCTTGCACACAAAAAGCATGTCATCCCGACGACGATCAGAAAACTCAGAATTCTTTGCATGTCATATCTCCTTGCTGTGGTTAAAAGACGCTGCGCAAAGGGGGAGGACAGGACATTGTCCCCGGCTTTATGGGAAATGCATAAGATATTTTCCTGCTTGCAGTCAAGGCTGCTTTGTTTTGATGTCTAGGAATTCCTCCCAGCCACTTGCTCAGGGAAACTCTCCCTGTTACCCTGATTTTTAGCGTTAGACTTATCGGTTAATCTCTGTCATAAAAAAAGAAAATTTTTAACCGCCTGCTCGCGGACTCGCTTTGGACAAGGTGTTCACATATTTTCAGGAGGGTCAGCCAATATGTATCGGTACAAAAAAGTATTTGTGGGCCTCGATTTTTCAGAAAAAGATACCTCCCTGATTTCCTATGCCGGGCTCATCAGCAGAATGGCGCAATCTGAGGAGGTTTTTTTCTGTCATGTTCAAAAACAGGAAGGCCAATTCCGGGAACTCCAGGAAGAGTTCCCGGAATTGGCTGGAAAATCCGCTGAACAGCTGCAGCTTGAGATGCAGGATAAAGTCGAGGGCCTGTTTGCCGGGCATGAAAATACACAGGTTCGTTGCGAAGTCCGGGAGGGCCACGTCCTTCGCGAGATGTTGCACTCCATCAAGGACCTGGACATCGACCTGAGCATTGTAGGTCAGCAGGCGGATATTGAGCTGACCAGCAAAGTCGGTGAAAAACTGACGCGGAAGGCCCCCTGTTCGGTGCTCATTCTTCCGGAAGAAAGCCGGGCCGTTATTTCCAAGATTCTGGTTTCAGTGGAGTATTCTGAAAATTGTGCCATGGCTATGGACACCGCCGTGGCCTTCGGCGTGGCCGCGGACCTGGAAGAACTGACCTGCGCTCATGTCTACAAGCTGCCTTTGGGCTACCAGAAGACCGGCAAGAGCAAGGAGCAATTTCAGGAGATTATGGAGGAAAATGCACGAAAGGCCTTTGTTGAATTCATTGCCGACATTGATCTGCGCGGCTTACAGGTCAAGCCGGTATTTCATCTTCACCAGAACACCATTCAGGGCGTTCGGGAACTCATTCAGCAGGAACGCGCGGATCTAGTGGTGCTCGGCGCCCAGGGCCGGACGGCAAGTGCTTCGATTCTGTTGGGCAGCGTCACCGAGGGGGTGATCCGCAAGGCAGCCATCCCGGTTTTGGCCGTCAAAAAAAAGGGGGCCAACATGAATTTTCTGGAGTCTTTCCTCAAGCTCTAATTTTATTGTGTGATCGAGGCGATTGAAACATGTCGGACTCAACCTGCAATGCACGGCAAGTACACATCACTTTGATTGCAATATGAAATGAGAACGGCTCGGGAATATGATGTTTGACTTCCCCTCGGCAATGCCTACTCTTCAGGGGCTTTCCTGATCCAGAACCAGCAGGTAAAGGCTTCGCGGGCCGTGAACCCCATAGACCATGGTCATCTCGATATCAGCGGTCTTGCTCGGTCCGGATATCAGGTTCATGTAAGGGCGGTTCAGACCCCGGGCCTGTTCGCCGGATGTCTGTCTGAGCACGGCAAAGAGCTCCTGCAGATCGAGGAGCAGCTGGTCCAGGTGGATCAGGGCAATGTGCGTCGAAGGAACCAGGGAGACTGATCTGGCTTGATTCGCCTTGGCCGGCATGACCAGGGTGGCGGTATCGGCCAGGCAGAATTCGACGCTGGTGAGACCGATGCTCGAGGCAATAATCCGTTTCCGAAGCGCCGCTTTCTGCTGTTTCCAGTCCCGGGGACCGCTCCCGGTATGCAGCTCAGTCTGAAAAAAGGACCAACCCTGCTGCTTGAGCCTGGGTCCCAAGTCAAGGGCATTGATGAGCGGATGGTTCCAGGCGGCCACTGTCGGTCCGGCCTGGTCTCCAGGGACAGTCGCGTCCACAATGGAGGCAATGTTTTTGAGGGCCGCCTCGCGGTCCGGGCAGGTCAGGACCTTGATCTGCAGGTCCCGGCCCGCCGCCTGAAGCTGTTTGACAAGATCCAGCTTTTGCTCATGATTTCGGCTGGGCGCTTTGGGGCAAGCCTTATCGGGCGCAGCGAGCCTGCTTGTCGAGGGGGGGGCTTCCCGGCCCAGAGCCTGCCTGACGTGTTGCAAAAAAGTATCTTGATCCGACTGGCGCACGGTTCACCTCCGGTCTTTTTTTTGCAAATCCTGAAGAAAGGTCCTGGGGGCGAGGGGCTGCAGATCCCGGCCTTTGGTCCAGGCGGAAAAAGGCGGCGGCATCCGTCTGATCAATCCTGTTTTCCTGGGGAGCGCCCGCTGGCCCAGGGCTGCGGTGTTGTGAGCCGCTTCATACAGCTTTCGATGTTCGGCCAGTTTGGACCAGCCCTGCAGAGCGATTTTTTCCATGGCCCCCGCTTTAGCCCGGCAGTTTGCCCGGGCATCGCCTTCAATCAGCCTGGCCCGATGGGCTAAAAGCATTCTGGGCAAATCGATATCCACCGGGCAGGCATCCCGGCAGGCCCCGCACAGCGTCTCTCCGAAAAAGAGATCTTTCCCTTTTTCCAGACCTGCCAGCAAAGGGTTGAGTACAGCGCCAACCGGACCGGCATAGGGATGCCCATAGGCATAGCCCCCGATTTTGCCATATACCGGACAGACATTCAGGCAGGCCCCGCAGCGCACGCAACAGAGGATTTCCCTGAATTCAGGATCTGCCAGAATCCGGGAACGGCCGTTGTCCAGGATGACTAAGTGAAATTCTTCCGGTCCGTCGATTTCGTCCGGTCCGGCCGGCCCCCCGGCATAACTGATGTAGGTCGCCAGACTCTGGGCAGCCGCGCCTCTGGAGAGCAGCCGGAAGAGCACGGCGTGGTCTTCAAGTTTGGCCGTGATCCGTTCCATCCCCATGATGGCCAGATGGACCCTGGGCATGGAGGTGCTCATTCGAATATTGCCTTCATTGGAGAGGGTGGTGATGTGGCCGGTTTCAGCGCAGGCCAGATTGCAGCCGGTGATCCCCATGTCCGCGGCAAAGAATTTTTCCCGGAGAGCACTGCGGGCCGCACGGGTCAGGGCCGCGGGGTCTTCCGTGTACGGGATGCCCAGTTTGTCCGCAAACAACCGGCCGACCTCCTGCCGAGTCTTGTGGATGGCCGGGGCGATAATGTGTGAAGGCCGCTCTCCGGCCAGCTGAATGATGAACTCGCCGAGATCGGTTTCAGTAGGTTCGATGCCGGCATTGAGCAAGGCCTCGTTCAATCCGATCTCTTCCGTGACCATGGATTTGCCTTTGACCACCTGCTTGACCCGGTTTTTCGCAGCCGTCTCCAGACAGTAGCGGATCGCCGCATCGCCGTCCGCGGCGAAAAAAACCTTTCCCCCCCGGGAGCGAACCTGATCCGCCAGCTCCTGCAAGAGGACGTCCAGCTCCAACAGGGCCTGCATGCGCAGTTCATGGCCCACCTGCCGCAGGCCGGGTCCTTCCGGGAGCTGTTGGTAGGCATAACTGGCGGCCTTCCCGATGCGCCCCTGCACACAGGACAGGGCCTGCTGCAGGGTCTGGTTTTGCAGGGATTTGAGAGCGACGTCCCGGTAGGCTCCAATTTCAATGTTCGTCATAATTGCAGAGCTCTTTCCCCTAAGCTTCGATGTGTAAGAAATCTCCGGCGGTTTATTCGCAGAGCATTTGGGCGATGTGCTTGACCTGCACGCTAGACCCCAGTCGATTCAGCCGGCCCTGAATGTTCATCAAACAGCCCATGTCGCAGCCCACAACGATATCGGCCTTGCTGGCCAGGATGTTGTCGACCTTGTCCTGGACAATGGCCAGGGAGATATCGGGGTATTTCATGGAAAAGGCGCCCCCAAATCCGCAGCAGCGATCGGCATCCTCCATTTCCACCAGCCTGAGTCCCTGAATTCCCCGGAGCAGGCGGCGGGGCTGGCGGTGAATGCCCAGATGCCGGTTCAAATGACAGGAATCGTGATAAGTGGCTGTGCAGGAATACCGGGCTCCCAGTTCGGTCAGGTCCAGAACGTCCACCAGGAACTGGGTAAATTCAAATATCTTTGCGGCCACATCCCGGGCTCTTTTCAGCCAAGCAGGGTCGGCTTGAAACAGCAGGGGATATTGATGCTTGACCATGGCCACGCAGGAGCCGGAGGGACAGACAATGGCCTCGGCGTCTTCGAACAGGGTGATGAAACGTTCGGCCAGCCGGCGGGCCCGGGAGCGGTATCCGGAGTTGAAGGCGATCTGCCCGCAGCAGGTTTGCTCCCGGGGGCAATCCACTTCCAGGCCGAGGTTTTCCAGGACCTTGACAACAGACCGGCCGACTTCGGGATAGATGGTGTCCACCAGGCAGGGTACAAAAAAACTGACTTTGGAAAAATCGGGCATAGTCGGTACCAAGGGCTTGGATAATAAGATGAGAGGGCAGCCGGGTGATGATCAGCTGGGTGACCCTTGATCAATCTTCTCAGTGCTGAATTACGGCGAACAATGGCTGCTACAGGATGTGCTGATTTAAACGGTATTACGGGCTCCATTATCGAAGACTGCTCGTTCTTACAAAAAAATCATAACAATCCCTTATGGAGAAAATCAACAGGGTTTGACAGCTCCATGGACCGGACCTTGCGAATGATCCCCTCGCCTTGTTTCTGATCATAGACCTTTTGGGTCAAATCATGAAATTTATCCGTGAGTTCGTCCCAGGTAAGAGGGTTTTCCGGATCCCCTTTGGGAAAATCAATGCGGGCTGAAAATGTTTGGCCCTGCTTGGTGTGCAGCCTGACAATGGCCGGCCATTTGCGCGGAAATTCACTGTCAAGATCCGGGTTTTTTTGACACCTGACTCTCTGCATGAATTCTTTGACCTCAGGCCGCTGAATGACTTCATCCGTGTATTCATCCAGACCTGCTTTCCCATAAAGAATGGCTGCCGCCGCACCAAAGGGCATGCTGAACTGCGCGTCTACTACCCGTTGCGGTTGCTGTTTCTGTTCTAATGGTTCGGCCACCAGGGCGTAGCCGGCTTCAAGCACGTCAATGCAGACAGAGGCCACATCGTCGGCTTTGAGATTGTGACCGCGTATGATCTGGAGCAGCCCGTCAATGGGGCCCTGCTTATAGCGGCAGCAGGCATGGGGTTTGATGCTGGTGCGCATCAAAGCGTAAGGTTCTCCCCAATCTTTGAAAAGCAGTTCTGGGTCGGATCCCGGAGAGTAGGCATGGAGAAAGCCGAATCTGCCTTCGAGAATCGTCCTGGGGCCGGTGAACCCTTCCCGGGCCAGAAAGGCGGCGGTGAATCCTGAATGAGCAGCCCAGCCCGCATGAAAGCGTTTGGTATAGGAGCCGTCCGTCAAAAATTCCAAAGAGCCTGAGGCCTGGCTTCCGGCAATACCCAAGGCGTTGGTCAGCTGTGTTTCATTGAGTTTCAGAATTCTGCCTGCTGCTGCAGCCGCACCAAAAGCTCCACAGGTACCGGTGGGATGAAAGCCCTGCTTGTAATGATCTCCCGGGTTGAGGGCGATGCCTAAACGGGTCATGACTTCGTATCCGGTGACAATGGCTGCAAATACGTCTGCAGCAGTAGAATGGGCTGTTGCAGCCGCTGCCAGGACAGCGGGCATAATCACCACGCCCGGGTGCAGCGAGGCCTCATTGATTACGTCATCCAATTCCAGGGAGTGTGCGGCTGTTCCGTTGGCTAGAGCGGCCAAGGCCGGGTTGGAGCGAAGAGAGGTTCCGTAAATCAAAGTATCATCCGGTGCGGGATGCGGCTGCAGTTTGCTCACGGCTTTCTGTATTTGACGCCCGGATTCAGTCTGGGCGCCTCTGGAAGCGACCCCGAGAAAGTCCAGGAGAAAGTACCGGACCCGGTCGATGATTTCGGCCGAAAATTCATTGCCTTGGATCTTCAGGCATTTTTGAGCCAGGGTTTGGGTTTCGTTCATGATGACCTCGGTGTTGCAGGATTCATTACGTCTGGACGGCGTTGCGACCATTCTTAGCGCAAGCATGGGTTCAGGGAATGACGCCGCTGCTTCATGAAAATCTCCCTTCTTTGCCCCGGGCCATGAAATGGGCCACGTCGATCTCTTTGGGGCAGACAAAGGAACAGGCCCGGGCCGTGTGGCAGCGGGCCAAGCCGCTGCTTGCGGACAGGATGTCAAGTCGTTCCGTCTGGGCCTGCTCTTTCGGGTCGAAGAGTCGAACAATGTTCGCCAGCATGGCATTCGGGCCTAAAAAATTCCGATGGCTGCTGATACAGGCCTGGGCGCAGCAAAAACAATTGATGCAGCGGGTGGCTTCTACATAGTGATCCATGACTTTCGGTGGAATCCTGAGTTCATCTCCTTCCGCGGGCGGCCCGGCCGGGTCGATGAGGTAGGGCCTGGCCTGGTGCACCCGTTCGTAAGCCTGGGCCAGGTCTACAATTAAATCCCTGAGGACCGGAGCGATACTCAAGGGTTTGAGGACAAAGGATGTGGTTTCGAAGAAATCCACGGCGTCCTGCACTAGAAGTTCACAGAGCAGCAGGGGCTTGCCGTTGACCACGGCGCTGCAGGAGCCGCATTGGGCATGTTCGCAGGAGGAGGTCCAGGCCAGTCCGGGATCCTGCTCCTGATTGATCTTGCGAAGGACGTCCGTAAAGCGCAGCATCCCGCCGGCCTCGAGGCGATAGGCCTGAATCCAGTTGCGCTTTGCCTCCGGGTCGTAGCGATGGATATTCAGAGTTATAGCATATGGTGTATTCATGGAAGATCCCTTGATCCGTTGTGCGCTCCTTGGCCCCCAAGGCCAAGGAGCGCACAACGGATGTTAATATTTTCGCTCCAGAAGGTCGAAATGGCCGGCGTGTTCACCGCCTTCCCGGAAAAGACTCATGTCGATGGGCCGCTTTCCCAGCCGCACCGCTCCGTTGTCCTGCAGAAAGGCCAGGGTATGATATTGAAAAGCATCGCTCCGTTCGGGGTAATCCTCCCGGGAATGGGCCCCTCGGGATTCTTTTCTGGCCAGGGCCCCTTCAGCAAGAGTCAGGGCCACGTCCAGGAGATTGTCCAGTTCAAATCGATCCACGAGCTCCTGATTCATGAGCAGCGAGGAACTCTTGAGGCGGACATGCGCGGCCCGCTCGCGCAGCTCCTTCAGGTCTTCAATGGCTTCCAGGATTGTGCTTTCCTTGCGGAAGACCCCGCATTTTTCAGTCATCACGCTGCGCATCGCTTCACGTATGGTCCAGAGGTTCTCCGAGCCCTTCGCTTGGAGATAACCGGAAAACTGGGCGGCTGTTTGTTCAGGGGCCTGCCGTGCCGTGTCTCCGGGGTCAGGCGCTTCCTGCAGAAAGTCCGCGATGCGGTCGCCCACGCATTTGCCCATGGTGAACAATTCCAAAAGCGAGTTGGTGGCCAGTCGGTTGAAGCCGTGAAAGCTGGCGCAGGCCGACTCGCCCACAGCAAAGAGCCCGGGGACGATCCGCTGGGCATCCTGCTGTACCTCGCCCACGGCATTCACCGGAACGCCGCCCATCTGATAGTGGACCGTGGGCCTGACCGGGCAGAGATCGACTTTGGGGTCAATGCCGATAAATTTGGAAAAGAAGCCGGTGATTTCCGGGAGCTTCACCTTGTGCACATATTCCGAGAGATGACGAATATCCAGCCAGACATGCGGGAGATTATGCTCCGGATGGACCGCGCCTCTGCCCTCCCGGATTTCGTTTTCAATGGAGCGGGACACCAGGTCCCGGGGAGCGAGATCCTTCATTTTAGGAGCATATCGCTCCATGAACGGTTCTTGATCCTTGTTCAGGAGAATGCCGCCCTCGCCCCGCAGGGCCTCGCTGGCCAGGATGCCGGGACCGACAATGCCGGTGGGATGAAACTGGACCGCCTCCAGGTCCATGACCGGCAGCCCCTGCCTGAGGGCCAGGGCCAGTCCGTCCCCGGTATTCTGCCGGCAGTTGGTGGTGATCTTGAAGACCTGTCCCAGGCCGCCGGTGCTGATGAGGGTGGCTTTGGCCAGGACCATGGTGAAGGTGCCTGTGCGGGCTTCGAAAATGACCGCCCCGATACAGCGCTCGTCTTTGAACAGGAGTTCCGTGGCCAGGCTCTGATTGAAAAAACGCACCTTGTTTTTCAGGCTTTCAGCCCAGACGGTATCCATGATGCCCTTTCCGGTTCGGTCGGCTTCAAACAAGGCCCGAAAGGCGCTCGGCCCCCCGAAGTGAAGAGTGTGCCCGCCAAAGGTCCTTTTGCTGAAGCGCCCTTCTTCGTTACGGGTAAAATGCAAACCGTGGGCATCCAGCCAGAGGATCTGCTCCCAGGCCGAGTCCACGATGGTTTTGATCACATTTTGATCCGCGCTGCAGTCCGAGCCTTTCCAGGTGTCAAACATATGGTATTCCGGCCGGTCGATTCGATCCTTGGGATCCACGGCGGCCACGCCGCCCTGGGCAGTGGTGGTGTGTGATTTTTGGGGGCTGGAGACTTTGGTGACTGCAGCGATGGAGGTTTCGGGCCGGCGGCTCAGGATTTGAACTGCGGTACGCAGCCCGGCCCCGCCGGCCCCGATGATGAGGACATCTTTTTTGACAAGCTCGTGAACGCGTATGGCAGGAGTCATGGAAATTCCCCGTCAGGCAAGAAAGAATGTGAATCTGAGACCGAGAAAGGCAAAATAGACAGTACAAAAAAATAGCAGTACGGTCAGCACGCTTCGCAGTGTTCGCTGCACAAGCAGATCCTGGAGGATGCTCAAGAGGCCATAGAACGTATGATAGAGTCCGCAGCATACGGCGAGCAGATAGAAGATCTGCATGAGGGGTAGCTGCATTCTGGAGAGAATGTTCGCCGCCTCGTGTCCCAGGGCGTGATTGAGATGCATGAACAGCATATGCCCTGGCAGGGCAAAGAGGAGAAACGCGGCGCTGAGACGCTGGATTTTCCAGAAGATAGGGGTGGGAGCCCACCGGATGTGCAAAAAGAGATAGGCTGTCAGCATCAGACCGGGAGTCAGGACCAGCATTGCGTAGAGCCGGGGTGAGATCGTCTGGGTGCCCATGCCCATCAACAGGCCGAGAATGAGGAGAGAGAGCAGGCCCAGACTGCCCAGCCAATGCAGCAGGTGCACATTGTCCCGGCAGCCAAAGTTCTCATAGAGAATGAGCCGGAGGCCGTTCAAGGCATGAAAGAGCAGGGGGACAGCCAGAATGAATTCCAGGAAGGTAAAAAACGGGGTGTTGAAGCCGGTCATTTTTGCTGTAAAAACAGCGGGATCGGAGAGAGAGGACAGGGTCAGAAGATGAAAGAGAAGATAGAGGACAAGGATAAGGCCCGTAATCCGATGAGCCCAGA
>JAABTT010000031.1 GCA_011389765.1 Desulfohalobiaceae bacterium S24
ATCCCCTTGACGGGTGTGAAAATTGATTTATTTTTTAAAATAAGTTCAGCAAAACAACAGTTTATTTCAAAAAGGAGGTGTTGTTTTATGATGCTGAGAAAATATTTACCCGAGATTCGACGAAATCCTGAAGAGGTTCGGCGTCCGGAACGGACATACGATTTAATGGACAACTTCTTCAATGATTTTTTGAGCACCTTGCCTACCGGCACTGTCACCTTCCCCAAGGTCAACGTCAGCGAAAGCGACAAGGAGGTGCAGGTCAAGGCCGAACTGCCCGGTATGGAGGCCAAGGATATCGACCTGGTCTTCCAGAACGGATCCCTGGTGCTCAAGGGCGAGAAGAAATTGGAAGACGAGCACGAGGATGCAAACTACCACAGTTTTGAATGCAGCTACGGCGCTTTTCACCGGGAGGTACCGCTTCCCGCTGAAGTCGACCGGGACAAGGTCGAGGCCAAATTCAAAAACGGAGTTTTGGAAATTACGATGCCCAAGGCTGAAACAGCCCAGAACAAGCGCATCGAGATCCAGAGCTGACAGGCTGGTTTTCTGAAAACCGATAAGGGCTGCGAAAGACTCGCAGCCCTTTTTTTTTTCCGAAATTGCGATCAGACTCTCTATACTGATCCAATTTTGGTTTTTACAACACAGACTGCTGGTCCCAAGTCACAAGGGCAATATTTCACAAATAGTTACCTTGGATCAGTATATTCATCAATAAATTGAATAAAATCCGGATTTGACAATGTTGTTGGGGGGCTTTAAAATAAAAAAAATTTATAGTGTTTCACAATCATTCGCAACAGGCCTGGAAAACCGAAAAGCCAATGGAGAATAGTATGCAAATGAAAAGCTTGTTCCTCGTGATAATTCTTGCGCTGCTGCTTTTCGGCTGCGGCAGCAAGGCCCAGCAGGGCGGGATATTGGGCGGGTTGACCGGGGCTTTGGTCGGTTCACATCTCGGTCCGGAAGACGATGAGCATCGACGGGAAAACGCTCTGATCGGCGCCGGGATCGGTGCCCTGTTCGGCTATGCCGTGGGCAATGAACTGGATAAATACGACCGCTCTCAGATCGGGCAAACCCTGGAGTACACGCCTTCCAACCAAACCAGGACCTGGGTCAATCCGGATACCCGGAATCGGTTCCAAGCCACACCCTATCCGGCTTCCCAGCAAGGGGGAAGGATCTGCCGCAATGTGTTTATTGATGCCGTGATCGACGGTCGAAGCGAAAAAGTACGGACTCAGGCCTGCCGCCTGCCCAACGGCCAATGGGAACTGCAGCAGTAGGAAGTCCGAAGAGGCTGTCAAGAAAAGCTGCTCTCCGAGATGGGTGAGTTTCCGGCCAAACACTAGAGTGAGGCTTGCGCAGGACATCATGAACCCGACGTTTCTGGCTATACTGGTCTTCCTCCTGGTCTATGCCGCCATAACCTTCGAACTGGTGAACAAGGCCGTGGCGGCAATGCTCGGGGTCATGACCCTCATCATGCTCGGCGTGGTGAATGAGCATGAAGCAGCCGGATTTATTGACTTCGAGACCATTCTTCTGCTCCTGGGCATGATGACGATTGTTGTCGTGCTCCGGCATACCGGCTTTTTCACGATCATTAGCGTAAAGATCGCCGAGTTTACCAGAGGCAGCCCTCTGAAGATCCTCATCTTGTTTTCGATTGTCACCGCAGTGATGTCCGCATTTCTGGACAATGTGACCACGGTTCTGATCATTGTACCGATTATTATCGAGCTGACTCAGGGGATGGGCCTGGATCCGAAGCTCTATGTCATCTCCCAGGCGATTATTTCCAATATCGGCGGGACAGCCACCTTGATCGGCGATCCCCCGAACATTATCATCGGCTCCAAAGTCGGACTGACCTTCAATCAATTCCTGGTGAACCTGAGTCTGCCCGTGCTTTTGAGTTTCGGGGCTGCGCTTTTATATATCTGGTTCACCAATAAGCAGAAATTTCAATCCATCAACACCAACCTGGCCAAGCTGTTTTCGGTCCAGCTCCTTTTGGAAAAAATCAGGTACCAGTACCTGGATACAACCATTGATCCTTTGTTTCTGGGAAAAGGCCTCTTCTGCCTTGGACTGACCATCCTGCTGTTTGTGACCCAGACCATCACCGGCATTTCACCGGGTGTAGCCGCTGTTTTCGGGGCCATGCTGCTCATGGTCATGAGCAAAGTGGACGTGGAAACTGTTCTCGAAGAAGTGGAGTGGGGTACCCTGCTCTTTTTTGCGGGCTTGTTCATTTTGGTGGGGACCCTTGAGGAAAAAGGGGTTATTGAATGGATCGCCCATAATGTCTTCCTCAAGGTGGGGGACAACCCCTATGTGCTTGTGCTCGTGGTTTTATGGGTCTCCGGCATCGTCTCCGGTTTTCTGGACAATATCCCCTTTACCATCACCATGATTCCTATTGTGGAATTCATGCTTCAGAGCACTCCGATCCCAAACAATATTCTGTGGTGGGCTTTGGCCCTGGGTGCCTGTTTCGGCGGGAACATCACCATGATCGGCGCCTCGGCCAATATCGTCTCCATCGGAATGGCTAAAAAATTCAAACAGGAAATCAGCTTCCTGGAATTCATGAAAACCGGCTTTGTCATTTCTCTCATCACGCTCTCAGTGGCTTCGATCTATCTTGTCCTGTACTTGTGGATGTCCTTATGAAAGAAAAAGATCAGGAGCGTGTCTACAGTCTCATCAGAGATCATGAGGATTACATCGGACCCGCCAGGATCGCCTTGTTGTCCATCAGGTCCTTTATTGCGGCCATCAAGGAACTGGAATGCAGTTCTGAGACCATTCACGAACAATTCAAAGAGTTGATCGAGACCATCAAGCATACCAAACCGAGGATCGTGCCTCTGATCCATCTTATCAAGTCATTTGAAAAAGAGATGGAGCAGCATTACGACAGGGACGTGGATGCCATCAAGTCCGAAGCTGTCGGCATCTTAGAGCGCCTGTACGACAAGCTCCAATCCAATGTGGGCCGGGTGATTGAGCGGGGCATGAACCATATCCAGGAGGACGACCTCATTGTGGTGCATACCGCCAGCACCGATGTCACCAGAATGCTGGTCATGGCCAAAGAAGTGTTTCAGAAGAAATTCCGGGTCCTGATCCTCAAACAGGATTTCATCAAGACCAAGCAGCTGATTAAATCGCTGTCAGAGGCGAATATCAGTCTGCTCGTGGTTCCGGAATACAGTTTGAGCCACTATCTGGAGCAGGCGGACAAACTCTTTGTCGGCGCCGTGTCCGTGACCCACGACAGCAAGGTGCTTGCGCCTATCGGGTCGGCCAATATCGTCAGCCTCTGTCATGTAAACAGGGTCCCGGTCTATCTCTTCGCCAATACTTTGAAATTTTCCTACCACCCCTCCTCAAGCCAGAGAATTCATACCAAAATGGTCAGTATCTGTGAAGGCGACTGCAGTTATGTCCTGACCACCCATTCCCATGATCTCTTCCATCTCTCCCAGGTCGATTTTTTGATTACCGAAGAAGGTACCATTGAAAAGGACTTCATTGATGAGTACGTGGATAAGCTCCGCTCTTCAGCGCGATTGTAAGGCCAAGCATAAGAACATATAAGTCAGGATACCAATATTACCTGTTTCGCCCCGGGCGCATTTTGAGTAAACTTTACCATTTTGCGCCAGGCGGGAAATGGGGAACCTGTGTCGGGTTAGTGGGCGACGTGGACCTGCACTTCGGCTGACTGCAGGAGGGCCATCATTTCGGGGGGCGGGGACTGGTCTGTGAACAGGGCGTCGATCTCGGTGATAGTGCCCAGTCGGACCACGGCGTTCCGGCTGAACTTGGTGGCGTCAGCCGCCAGAAACACCCGGCGGGAGTTGTCCATGATGGCCCGAGCCACCCGAACCTCCTGATAGTCGTAATCCAGCAGACTGCCATCCTGATCGATCCCGCTGATTCCGATGATCCCAAAATCCACCTTAAATTGTTTGATGTAATCAATGGCCGACTGGCCGGTCACGGCCCGATCCCGGTTGCGGAGGCGCCCGCCGGCCACAATGATTTCGAAGCTTTCATTGGGACTGAGGATAAGGGCTACATTGAGATTGTTGGTAATCACCCGGAGCCCGGTGTGCCCCTGCAGGGCCTTGGCTACCTCCTCGGTGGTGGTGCCGATGTTGATGAACAGCGAGGCTTTGTCGGGGATGGTCTGGGCTACAAGCCGGGCAATGCGCTTTTTTTCCTTAAAGGAGATGATTTTTCGTTCGGGATAGGCCACATTTTCGACACTGGAAATCATCCCGGCGCCACCGTGATGCCGCAGGACCAGCCCTTTGCTTGAAATCCTGTTGATATCCCGCCGGATGGTCTGCCGGGTCAAGCCAAATCGTATGGAGAGTTCTTCAATGGACACAAATCCCTTGGAGCGAACCAGGTCCACGATTTGGTTCTCCCGTTGTTCAATCGAGCCTTTTTTCCCTTTTAAGCCCTGTTCAGCCTTTGCCGGGGAATGACCAGTATCGGATGGTGGATTGTGGGTTGCCATGTCCTATAGAATTTCCAGATTTAAGATTGAAAATGTAATATTGCTGAATACAATAAGATCAAGAAATTACAAAGACCATGCCCAAAATCATTTTCTCAAGAGCTATAGTTTTCACGGAAGAATGCAATGATTTGGGATTGGCCGGTTCAGGGTCCTGCCCAAACCCTACCAATAATTAATTTTGTTTACAAGTGAAAAAAAAAGCAGAAAAGTAATAATAAGAAAAAAATATGCTTGACATTCACTTAATTTCCGATAAAATATAAACTATATAATGAAGGTTATTATTTAATAGTTTGAATTAATTGGTTTTTAAACAATATACTAGTTTTCGGTTTCGAAAATTATTTTTGGGTGCGATTCGTGCAAACCCAAGTGCTGATCATCGGCGGCGGCTGCACCGGAACCGGCCTGGCCAGGGATCTGGCCCTGCGCGGCATTGACTGCATTCTTGTTGAGCAGCGGGACATCAATGCCGGGGCCTCGGGAGGCAACCACGGCCTTTTGCATTCCGGCGCCAGGTATGTTTCCAATGATCCGCATTCCGCTGTGGAGTGCCATGCAGAGGCTGAACTGCTCAAGCAACTCGCCCCCCAGTGTATCGAGGATACCGGGGGGCTTTTTATTGCCGTCCAGGGCGATGACGAGCGCTATATCTCGGATTTTCAAAGCTGCTGCGATCGGGAAGGCATCTGGTGCCGGCCTGTGGACTTTCAGGAGGCGGGGGAACTTGAGCCCAGGCTTTCTGCAAAGCTTATCGGCGCCTATGCAGTGCGCGACGCCTCGGTGGATCCCTTCCGCCTTTCACTGGAGAATATTGGACAGGCGATGGAGCTGGGGGCCGGCTATTACAATCGGCATCGGGTTATTGGCATGAAGGCGGGGTCTTGTCTCCTGCACTCCGTTTTGATCCGAAATGTTTCAAGCGGAGAAGATCTGGAGATTGAAGCCGAGGTCGTAATCAATGCCAGCGGGGCCTGGGCCGGACAGGTTGCGGCCCTGGCCGGGATATCTCTGGAGATGCTTTATTCCAAGGGCACCCTGCTGGTGGCCCATAACCGGCTGACCAGCCGGGTTATCAATCGCCTCAGGCCCCCCAGCGACGGCGATATCCTGGTCCCCGGCGGAACAGTGTCCATCATGGGGACCACGTCGCTGCAACTGCCTGATCTGAGGGATATCAGGCCGACGAGGCAGGAAGCGCGGGAGATGGTGAAGCAGGGCGCAGCCATGCTGCCCGGTTTGCCGGATACCCGTTTTACCCGGGCCTATGCCGGGGTCAGACCCTTGCTGAAATCAGATGATGCAGACGGACGGGCTGTAAGCCGGGGGTTCGCCCTTATCGATCATGCCCGGGACGGCCTGGAGAATTTTCTGACCGTCAGCGGCGGAAAATTAACCACTTTCCGCTTGATGGCCGAAAAAGCGGCCGATTTGACGGCACAAAAACTGGGACTCAGAACGATTTGCCGAACCCGGACAGAGGCCTTGCCCGAGACGCACATCGGCAAGTGGAGCGAAGGTGGGCGCTCTCCCAGGGCCTGGCTGAGCTCGGGTGAAGCAGCAGACCATATCCTGTGCGAATGTGAAATGGTGCCCAGGAGCCATTTTGTTCAGGTGCTTGATGATCTGCAGTCACGGCAGGCAGAAACTCCGGATCTGGATCAGTTGCGCCGCAGAACCAGGCTGGGCAAAGGGGCCTGTCAAGGGGCTTTTTGCAGCGTCCGGGTGACCGGAGTGCGCTATGAACTGGGCGCTCTAAAAGGAGATCAGGGACGCCGGCAGCTCAAGAATTTTCTCCAGGCCAGATGGGCCGGACAGCAGCCGGTACTCTGGGGCGCCCAGTTGGCTCAGGCCGAATTGAGCGAAGGGATGCACTGCGCTGTGTTTGGCCTGGAAATGGAGCCGTATTCATGAGCTATCAAAGAGAGCGGCAGACTGAACTCGCCGTCATCGGGAGCGGCATCGCCGGTTTAAGTGCGGCTTTTTTCGCGGTTCAGCAGGGGATCGAGACCGTGCTGCTGGGCGGCGCCGGGTCCTCTGATTTTGCCTCTGGGGCTCTGGATCTGCTGTCCACCTTTCCAGGAGAAGTCATCACCCAATGGGACGATCCCTGGCAGGCCCTTGGCGTATTGCCGGAGTTTTATCCGAATCATCCCTATACCCACCTCCAGCCCGAGGAAATCGATCTAGCCTTGAACCAGGTCCTTCAGGCTTTGGAGCGAAAAGGTCTTGGCTATCAAGGGCTGGAGCGCAACGTTCAGCTCATCACCAGCTTGGGGACATGCAAGCAGACCTACCGGGTGCCGGAAAGCATGTGGCCCGGGGTCAAGGCCTTTCAAGACAAGTCTCCCTGTTTGCTCGTGGATTTTCATGGTTTGAAGGATTTCAGCGGACCCTGGCTCAGGTCGACCCTGGCCCGGGAATGGCCGGCCATTCGGACCGAAAGGATTGATTTCCCTGAAACCCGGGGTCATTCGGAACTCTTTGCGGTCAGGCTGGCCCAGAGCCTGGAGTCTGAACGGGTCAGGCAAAAACTGGCCGCGGCTGTGGCCCCACTCATCAGGGATGAACAATTTCTGGCCTTTCCGGCCCTGCTTGGCCTGTATTCTTCCAGAGCCATCAGGGCCGAGTTGGAAGAGCGGCTGGGAGTGCCCATCTTTGAAATCCCGACCATGCCTCCTTCGGTCCCGGGGCTCAGGTTTCTGGAAACCATGAGTGACATCTTGAACGGGTATTCCTGTTTTCGACGCGAGTCCGGAAAGCGGGTCAGCCATATTCAACGGGAAGCGACCGGGCAGATCGTCTTGACCCTGGGCGATGGCGAATTCTCCTCCAGGGTCCTCAGCCGGCAGGTGATGCTGGCCACTGGTCGTTTTCTTGGAGGCGGATTGCAGGCTGACCCGGAACAGATCAGGGAGGTGGTCTTTGATTTGCCGGTTGTGCAACCCTCCCCTGATCAGGGCTGGCATCAGGAGGACTTTTTCGATCCCAGGGGGCACCAGGCCAACAGGGCCGGCCTGGAGGTTGACTCGGTCTTTCGTCCGGTGGATACTCAGGGGAATGTGGTTTATGAGAATCTGTACGCCGTGGGCTCGATATTGGCCCATTCGGATTGGATGCGCATGAAATGCGGGGCCGGAGTGGCCATCGCTTCCGCTTTCAAGGCTGTCCAGTCGATCAGCACAGCATATAATCAGGAGGATCGATTCAGCCTGTAAGGTTCGGCTGAAAAACAGGAGACCGGGTCTGCCAAGTCTCTCCCCGTTCTCTTGGCTTCTTGCATCGACTGCATTATAATCTTTTCATTTCAATGTGGGGAGACTGCTTTAATGGGAATATCAGCGCACAACATCTGCAAGTCATTTGAAACCCTGCCTGTCTTGAAAAATGTGAGCCTGGACATAGAAGACGGGGCCTTCGTGACCCTGCTCGGAGCTACCGGCGCCGGGAAAACAACGCTCCTTCGAATCCTGTGCGGCATTGAACGGCCCGATTCCGGCCGGGTGCTCTACGACGGCACCGAGGTGACCAAAGTTCCGGTCCAGAAGCGGAATGTGGCCATGGTCTACCAGGAATTTATCAATTACCCCTCCATGACCATTTTCGAGAATATCGCCTCCCCCCTGCGCATATCCAAGACCGGCTATTCCAAACCCGAGATCGATCGACGCGTCCGGCAGACCGCCGAAATGCTGGGGCTGTCCGCGATCTTGTCCCATTATCCCGAGGAAGTCAGCGGCGGTCAGAAACAGCGAACCGCCATCGCCAGGGCCCTGGCCAAGGATACGAAGTTCATCTTTCTGGACGAGCCCCTGGCCAATCTGGACTACAAGCTGCGGGAGGAGCTCCGGGGCGAGCTGAAGACGATCCTGGGGCAAAAGGGCGGGGTCGTGGTCTACGCCACTCCGGAGCCGGTGGACGCCCTGTCCATGTCCACACACGTGGGCTACTTCGAAGCCGGGGAGCTGCTTCAATACGGCGAACTCGAAGAGGTCTATCGCCACCCCAGGCAGGTCGAGGTGGGGTCCTATTTCAGCTATCCGACCATGAACATCATGGAGGCTAAAATCGTTCAGGATCAGGGCCGGACCCATCTCCGCGTCTCCGAGGCCATCAGCGTCGAGGTGACCTCCTTTGCGGATGAGCTAAAGGAGCAGGAATACCTGGTGGGAGTCCGGGCCTACAACCTGCACACCCACACGGACAGAACCGACATGATTTCCTTTCAGGCGACCCTGGAGCTGTCCGAGGAACTCGGTTCGGATACCGAACTCCATTTCCGACATGAAGGGATGCGCTTTGTAATGCTCATGCAGGAAGTCGTCCGCTACCCGCCGGACACCACGGTGACGGTCTATATGGACCCGAAAAGACTGTTCCTCTATTCAAAGACAACACGCGGCCTCGTTTTGAAAACCTTTCGCGAGGAGTGAAGCCGGATTGCTTCAATCCAGGACCAGGGTCCTGGAGTCACTGGAAACCAGGAAAGCGACCGGCAGAGTCGCTTTGAGACTGGAGAAGACCAATGGCCCGTATACAGCTCAAGACCATCTCCCACACCTATCATCCGCCCGATCTCCCGGAGGAGGAAAAGGCCTACGCCGTTTCCAGTCTCGACATCAGCTGGGGGGACGGGACCTCCAATGCCCTGCTCGGTCCGTCCGGATGCGGCAAGACAACCATTTTGAATATCATTTCCGGACTGCTCCAGCCCACTGCGGGCCAGGTCCTGGTGGACGATCAGGACGTGACCCGCCTTTCCCCCCGCCAGCGGCGAATCGCCCAGGTCTTTCAGTTTCCCGTGGTCTACGACAGCATGAATGTCTTTGACAATCTGGCCTTTCCCCTGCGCAATCAGGGCCTGCCGGAGCAGAGCGTGCGCAAGAAAGTGCAGGAAGTGGCTGAAATCCTGGATCTGCAGGACTATCTGACCAATCCTCCGGCCAAGCTCAACGCCGCAGAAAAGCAGAAAATATCCCTCGGACGGGGAATCGTCCGAGAAGACACCGCCGCGGTCCTCCTGGACGAGCCCCTGACCGTGATCGATCCCAAGCTCAAAGGCAGCATGCGCCGGAAACTCCGGCAGGTGCAGCGGGACCTGCAGAAAACCATGATTTATGTGACCCACGATCAGCACGAGGCCCTGACCTTTGCCGATGACGTGACCATCGTCAAGGACGGACGACTCGTGCAGAAAGGCTCTCCGGAAGAGCTCCACTCCGAGCCGGCCAGCCCGTTCATCGGGTACTTCATCGGCAGCCCCGGCATGAACATCCTGGGCTGTTCGCTTAAGGGGGAAGAACTCCGCTTCCAGGACTTCAGCCTGGGCCTCAGCCCGGAGTTTCTCTCCCGGATTCGAGGAACGGGCCCCGATCTGCAACTGGGCATCAGGCCGGAATTCATCCGGGTCAGCCCCGAGCCGGGGGAGAATACCGTCCCCTTCGAGGTTGCGGTCATCGAGAATACCGGGGCCTACTGGGTGGTGACCTATGTCAAGGAATCGCTGAGAATCAAGGCCCGGGTTCCGGAGTCCATGCGCGTTCAGGAGGGTCAAAAGCATTACCTCGCCTTTCCTGAAGACAGGGTCAATCTTTTTCAGAACGAGCAGCGCGTGATCTAAAACTTTTCAGGTATACACTCCAGCCCGTCGAGGTCATTGGTCATGAGTAACAGAGCCTGGCTTTTTCTCATCCCCGCATTGGTCCTTTTGTCCATCAGCGCCTTCATCCCCCTGATGACGGTCATCAACTATTCCCTGCACTACATTTTCGCCGGTTCGGCGCCGACCTACGTCGGCTTTGAAAACTACGTTGAGGTGCTCAATGATCCCGCCTTCTTGAAGGCCCTGGGCCGGCAGATGGTGTTCAGCCTGATGATCCTGGTGGTCGAAGTCCCCCTGGGCATCGGCATCGCCCTGGCCATGCCCAGAAAAGGCAAAGGAGTGGCCCTGACCCTGGTCTTCTTGGGCATCCCCCTGCTCATTCCCTTCAATGTGGTGGGCATCATCGCCAGGGTCTTCACCCAGTCCTCTATCGGGGTCGTGCCCGAATTCTTCGCTCTGTTCAACTATGACTACAACGTGTCCCTGCATACCACCGATGCCATTTTGACCATATTTTTCCTGGACGTCTGGCACTGGACCCCGCTGGTGGCTCTGCTCTGTTATGCCGGCCTGCAGTCGATTCCGGACGCCTTCTACCAGGCAGCCCAGATCGACGGGGCCTCGGCCTGGAAGACATTCCGCTACGTGACCCTGCCCAAGCTGCGGCCGGTGCTGATCATCGGCGTCCTGCTCAGGTTCATGGATTCGTTCAAGATTTATGCCGAACCGCTTCTGCTGACCGGGGGCGGGCCGGGGGACGCGACCACCTTTTTGAGCCTGCATGTGGCCCGGAAGGCCGAATCCTACGAACTGGGCTACGCAGGGGCCTCGTCCATTATCTATCTGTTCATCGTCATCGTCTTCAGCTACCTATTCTTTCAATTGCTGACCAATATCGGCACAGGAGAGAACAAATGAAGAAGAAAAACATCTTTTTGATCCTGTACCTCATTGCCCTCTTTGTTCCAATCTACTGGATGATCAACACCTCGCTCAAGACCGACAATGAAATCCTGAAGGGACTGACTTTTTTTCCCAAGGATGTGACCTTCAAAAACTATGTGGAGATCTTCACCTCCCCCTTGTGGCGGACCAGCTTTCTCAACTCCATCATCTATGTCTGCCTGAATGTGATCATCAGCCTGGTTGCCGCCATTCCCGGGGCCTATGCCTTTTCCCGCTGGAAGTTCCGAGGCGATCATCATCTCTTCTTCTGGCTTTTGACCAACCGCATGGCCCCGGCCGCCGTGTTCATGGTCCCCTTTACCGAACTCTACTACACCATGCACATCTATGACACCCACCTGGCCGTGGCCCTGGCCCACTGCCTGTTCAACATCCCCCTGGCCATCTGGATTCTGGAAGGCTTCATGTCCGGCATCCCCAGGGAGATCGACGAAACCGCCTTTATCGACGGCTACAGCTTCCCCCATTTCTTCAGGAAGATCTTCTTTCCGCTGGTGGCTCCCGGGGTCGGAGTGGCCGCCTTCTTCTGCTTCACCTTTTCCTGGATCGAACTCATCCTGGCCAAGGCCCTGACCGTGACCAATGCCAAGCCCGTGGTGGTCACCCTGACCGTGGGCATCGGGGCCGAGGGGGTACGCTGGGGCCTGCTGGCCGCGGCAGGGGTGCTGACCATCGTGCCGGGAGCCATCGTGGTCTATTTCGTGCGCAACTATATGGCCAAAGGCTTTGCCCTGGGGAGGGTGTGATCATGTGGGACTGGATCGCGTACAATACTTCCTGGATGTACTGGACCCTGCCCAGCCTCCTGGCCATCGGCGGGCTGTTTGCCGCCATTGCCTTGATGGCGGCCTGGGACATGATCGCCCCCTCGACCCTGCGCAGGGGCTTTTTTCCCATTCAGACCACCCGGGGGGATCGTTTTTTTATCGGGGTCATTTCCATGATCGCCATATTTCTCATCTACCTGGCCTTCCTGGGACAAACCGCCCTCTGGATCCCGCTGTCCATCTCCATAGCCTGGTTTGCGCTCGAAGGCGTCTGGGGTTAGCTCTTATGAAATTCAAGATGCGAACTTTAACTGCAAAGGAGGTGATACGTTAAAAAGAGACATTTGATGTGTTGAAGAATTTTTTTACCAAAGGAGGTCCACATGTCTTTGAAGACCATGAGAAGAACATGCCTTTTGTGCATTGCCCTGTTCCTGATGTTTCCGGGGCTGCTTCTGGCTGAATCCATGGAAAAATGGATCGAGGTCTTTCAGCCCTCGGTTCTGAGCAAGGCAGAGCAGCAGCAGGAGTTGGAATGGTTTGCCAAAGCGGCCGAACCCTACAAGGGCCTGGAGATCAAATCCGTGGCCGAAGGCATCAACACCCACAAATGGGAAGCCAAGGTCCTGGCCAAGGCCTTTTATGACATTACCGGCATCAAGGTCACCCACGACATTATCGGTGAAGGCGAGGTCGTGGATCGGGTGCAGCGTCAAATTCAGACCAACCGCCGGCTCTATGACATCTACGTCAACGACGCCGACCTCATCGGGACGCATCTCCGGCTGGACAGCGCCCTGAACCTGGCCGCCTACATGGAAGGCGAAGGCCGGGAGGTGACCAACCCCATGCTGGATATGGAGGATTTTCTCAACCTCGAGTTCGGTCAGGATTATGACGGCAATCAGCTGCAGCTTCCGGACCAGCAGTTCGCCAACCTGTACTGGTTCCGCTACGACTGGTTCACCAATCCTGAATTCAAGAAGGAATTCAAGGACGAATACGGCTATGAGCTGGGTGTGCCCATCAATTGGGCCGCCTACGAGGACATCGCCGAGTTCTTCACCGGCAAGGAGATCGACGGCCAGAAGGTTTACGGCCATATGGACTACGGCAAGAAGTCCCCATCCCTGGGCTGGCGCTTCACCGACGCCTGGCTGTCCATCGCCGGGGTCGGGGACAAAGGGCTGCCCAACGGGATCCCGGTCGACGAATGGGGCATCCGGGTGGAGAACAAAATCCCGGTGGGGGCCACCGTCAAGCGCGGCGGGGCCGCCAATGGCCCGGCCGCGGTGTACGCCACGACCAAGTATGTGCAATGGATGAAGGACTATGCGCCGCCCTATGCCGCTTCCATGACCTGGTCCGAGGCCGGCCCCACCCCGGCCCGGGGCAATGTGGCCCAGCGGATCTTCCAGTACATCACCTGGCTGTCCGATCCGGCCTTCAACTCGGCCCAGAGTCCGGTCACCGACGCCATGGGCAAGCCGGTCTGGCGGGTGGCTCCGACTCCGCACGGAAAATACTGGGATGAAGGCATGAAGGTCGGCTACCAGGATGCCGGCAGCTGGACCATTTTAAAGAACAGCGTCAAGGACGAGCACCGGGCCGCCGCTTGGCTCTGGGCCCAGTTCTGCGTGTCCAAGACGGTCAGCCTGAAGAAATTCCTGGTGGGCCGGACCCCGGTGAGAAAATCCACGGTGCATTCGGACTATCTGGCCGAAGAAGAAGAAAAAGGGACCTACGGCGGGATCGTAACCTTCTACAAGTCGCCGGTGGAGCACATGTGGACCGACTCCGGCCCCAATGTCCCCCATTATCCGCTTTTGGCCGAGCAGTGGTGGAAGAACATCTCCCTGGTGACTACAGGCCAGGCCAGCCCCCAGGAGGCCATGGACAATCTGGCCAACAAGATGGACGACCTGATGGGCAAAATGCGCCTGCCCAAATACTCACCAAAGCTCAACCCGGAAAAATCCCGGGAGTACTGGCTGAGCCAGGAAGGCGCCCCCAAAGCCGAACGTCCGGATGAAGAACCAAAAACCATGCCCTATGATGAGCTCCTGAAATCCTGGAGGAATTAAGGCTCTCCTGTATCAGCCCTGCCGCTGGCAGGGCTGATATATATCTTTTTGATATCTATGACAATATATGACTAAGCTGTTATGCTATTCATCTTGAATTCCACGACTGCCAGTTTAGCAACGAAGAAACTTGGGTCACCCCCTCCGTCATTCCGGCGAAAGCCGGAATCCAGACTGAGAATGTAAGAGCTGGACCCCGGCCTACGCCGGGGTGACGGAGAAAGCAAAGTCTATTTCATAAGAGCTTTGCCGCTGGCAGGGCTGATACATAACTATCTGAATTGAAGATAAATATACGATAATTTTGATACACAGATGTTGAATCTCGCGACTGTCAGTGATCGAGGATCGGTCCCGGACCGGAAACAGCGCTCCGGGTCCGTTGTCTGGCAAAACGTCGCAAAACCGTGGGCAAGGGGCTCAAGCCGGGCTTGAGCCCCTTGATTTTTGGGCTGTGTCGCCCTATGCTGTATAAAAGATCAGGGGACATAATCAGGGTGTGGGGGTGCAGCCCGGACAGGCTGAAATTCCGAGGACGCATAGGCGAGAAGGAGTACATCACATGCCGCAGTATATCGGAGCCGTGGACCAGGGAACAACCAGCAGCCGGTTCATCATTTTTGATCATGAAGGCCGGATTGCGGGTCAGGATCAGATGGAGCACCGGCAGATTTTCCCCCAACCCGGCTGGGTGGAGCACGATCCCCTGGAAATCTGGGAGAATACCCAGGCGGTCATCCAGGGGGCTCTGGCCAAGTCCGGGATCAAGGGATCCCAGCTGGCGGCCTTGGGCATCACCAATCAGCGGGAGACGTGCCTCGTCTGGGACCGGAGCAGCGGCAGACCTTTTTTCAACGCCATTGTCTGGCAGTGCGCCAGGACCCATGATATCTGCCGGCAGCTCATTGCCGAGGGCGGCCAGGACCGCTTCCGGGAGACAACCGGTCTGCCGGTTTCCACCTATTTTTCCGGGCCGAAGATCAAGTGGATTTTGGATGCCGTGCCTGAAGCCAGGCAGGCTGCCGAAGCCGGGGACGCCCTGTACGGCACCATGGAGACCTGGATCATCTGGTGGCTGACCGGAGGGCCCCGGGGGGGCGCCCATGTCACGGACGTGACCAATGCCGGCCGGACCATGCTCATGGACCTGCATTCACTGCAATGGAACGAGGAAATCTGCAGGATTCTCGATATCCCGCTTTCCGGCCTTCCCAGAATTGTGCCCTCCAGCGACAGCGTTTCCTGGGGGCCGACTTCCGAACAGGGCCCGTTGAAGGCCCGAGTTCCGGTCTGCGGGGCCGTGGGGGACCAGCAGGCCGCCCTGGTGGGCCAGGCCTGCTTTGAGCCGGGAGAAGCCAAAAATACCTACGGGACCGGATGTTTTCTGCTTCTGCACACCGGCCATGAGCCCATTGCCTCAGAGCACGGTCTGTTGACCACTCTGGCCTATCAGTTCAGCGGGCGGAAGCCTTCGTATTGTCTGGAAGGGTCCATCGCCATTGCCGGGGCTCTGGTGCAGTGGCTCAGGGACAATCTCGGGCTGATTGCAGATGCCCGGGAAGTTGAAAGCCTGGCTGCCCAGGTGGAGGACACGGCGGGGGTCTATGTGGTTCCCGCTTTTTCCGGCCTGCTGGCTCCCTATTGGCGGCCGGACGCCAGGGGCGTGATCACCGGATTGACCCGCTATGCCGACAAGCATCATCTGGCCAGAGCGGTGCTCGAAGCCACGGCCTACCAGACCAGGGATATTGTCGAGGCCATGAACAAAGACTCCGGGGTTAATCTCAGCAAACTGAAAGCGGATGGGGGCATGGTGGTCAATGAGCTGCTCATGCAGTTTCAGTCCGATATCCTCGATGTCCCGGTCATCAGACCCCAGGTGGCCGAAACCACCTGTCTGGGGGCGGCCTATGCCGCCGGAATCGCCTCCGGCTACTGGTCCGGCCGGGAGGAGCTCCGCAACAACTGGGTCGAGGACAGGCGCTGGACCCCGAACATGGAGGCAGCCCTCAGAGAGGCAAAATATCAGAAATGGAAGGCGGCTGTGGAACGGACCTTCGGCTGGGTGGAATGAGACGATATTCGAAAATGGTAAATTCTATTGTATCCGTTACGGATCTGAGTGATTCAAAACCTGAACAGGGGGTATAGGCATGAGCTTTCCGATCAAGATTCGCATTAATGATCTGGAGTTGCAGGGCGAATTGAACGAGACCAAAGCGGGCCGGGCTCTGGCTGCAGGCCTTCCGTTTAGGGTCGAGGCCCAGCGCTGGGGTGAGGAGCTTTACGGCAATACCGACAAATCATTCGGTCCTTTTGGGGAGGCCGGACAAGAGCTCATGGAGGTCGGTGATCTGGCCTATCATGACGATACCGGCTGGTTCTGCATCTTCTGGGGGCCGACGCCTTCCAGCCGGGGAGATGAGATCCGGGCTGCCTTTCCGGTCCAGAAAGTGGGTGTGGTTCAGGGAGACTGGCAGGCGGTGAGCCGTATCAGCGGCTCGATCAAAGTAGTGGTTGAATCCCTGTGATTCTCGTATGAAACTTCGGAGTTTTTCCTCGGAATCGGTATCACCATCGGAATCGGTATCGAGAATTGATATGATGAGGATTAAGACTTCGATTCCGATAGCGATAGCGATTCCGATCCCGAACCGGGCCTCTTTCTCAATTTTCTTCGTTGATCAAACTGGCCGATCCGCCCGGCCAGCGGCCGGCGCTGACACGAAAAAGGCCTGTTGCTGATTTTCGAACAAGGATCCGACCGGCACAGGCCTTTTTCGATCAATCAAGGAGATAGCGCCAGCCAAATGGATCCGGCCGCTGTCCATACTGGATACCGATGATTTCATCGTAGAGCTTTTTGGACAGTTCTCCTGTTTGTCCTGTGTTGACCGTGTAATCAAGGCCTTTGTAGCCGATTGTCCCTACCGGGGAAATCACGGCCGCAGTCCCGGAGGCGAAGGCCTCCTGCAGGGCCCCGTCCTGGCAGCCCTGGATGACTTCATCAATGCTGATGGGCCGCTCCGTAACCCTGAGCCCCCAGTCTCGAGCCAAGTGCAGGACAGAGTCCCGGGTAATGCCAGGTAGAATGGTTCCGCCCAGAGGGGGGGTGACGAGTTCTTCGTTCAGATAAAAAAAGATATTGCTCGTGCCCACCTCTTCTACATACCGGTGTTCTTTCCCGTCCAGCCACAAGACTTGCGCATAGCCCCTGGCCGCCGCTTCCTTGGAGACATACAGAGTCGGACCGTAATTTCCGGATGTTTTGGCTTCCCCCGGTCCGCCTTGAACCGCCCGGACATAGGTGTCGGAAACAAAGATTCTGGTGGGATTGAAACCCTGGGGATAATAGGCTCCGACCGGCGACAGGATGATAAAAAAGAGATAGGTTTGGGCCGGCCTGACTCCGAGGGCGGCTTCGGTGGCGATCATGGCCGGCCGGACATACAGGGACGTGCCCGGGGCTTTGGGTATCCAGTCCCGATCCAGGAGAATGAGCTCCTGCATGGCCTGAAGAAAGTCCTGTTCGGGAATCTCCGGCATGACCATCCTCCGGGCCGAACTGTTCATCCGTGCAATGTTCTTTTGGGGCCGGAAGAGACTGACCCGATCTTCCGGCAGGGCATAGGCTTTTAAACCTTCAAAGATTTCCTGGTTGTAATGGAGCACCATAGCCGCGGGATCAAGGCGCAGGTCGCCATAGGGGACGATTCTCGGCCGGCGCCAGCCCTGATCGCCTTCGTAATCCATGAGAAACATATGATCGGTCATGAATTGACCGAAACCCAGGTTGGCGGCATCGGGTCTGGATTTTCCGTGCTGCGTCTCTCGCGTGTCAATCATCATACACTTTGCTCCGATTTTGGCTGGAGGTTGGATATTGACCGATGCAGGAAAATGGTCCATGATAAATGCTTAATTGATTGCATGTCTTTAGAAGTACTTGAGCCGGATTGAAAATGTCAAGGCCGAGTCTCGGGCATGGCCATCGAGTAGAACAGGACTTTTTGATCAGATTTCGAGGTTGAAACATAGATGCCGGAAAAAGCAGATTTCGCTTTTCTATATTCCAAAAATGCCGGAGGAGAGCAGAACGGCGTGCAAGAACAAAAAGTGATTGTCAACCTTCGCGATCAGAAAACATCGCAAGGATATCTTCTGAAGGTGGACCATCCCAAGAAATATGTGCAAATCCGTCTCCGAGAGGCGCAGGACAGCAACTCAGTTCTGGAGCTTGGATTCGAAGACATCTCCTCTTTGTATTATGTCCATGATTTTGACGGGAAGTTGCCCCAATTCAGAATCGAGTCCGGCTCCTGGAACAAAATTTTTCAAGAGCGAACTTCAGGGACTATTGCTTTTCGAAAGGTTCAGGGGAAATGGGCTGCCCGGTTTAAAAGAAGCGAACTGGATCTCGGCGGGGTCTTTCTGGAGCCGCAGGACTCGGAATCCAACGTTCTGAAGGTTTTTTTCCCTTTTCCCGAGCTGAAGCAGCTTTCAGGGGGTGATAAACTCGGGGAAAAACTCCTGAGCGAGGGCTTTATATCCCAGGAAGAGCTGGCGGCCGGTCTTCGCAAGCAGTCGGAAATACGGCAGAAAAAAATCGGGGACATCCTGGTGGAACAGGGCCGGGTCCAGCCGGATGCAGTGAAAAGCGCTCTCAGCCAGCAAAAAGCCCGTTTCGAGGCGAAACTGGGCGATATCCTGGTGGCTGCCGGAGCGGTCACTGAAAAACAGGTTGATGAGGCCCTGGACAGGCAGAAAAAACACTCGAGCAAGCGCTTGGGACAGATTTTGATTGACATGGACGTGATCAGTGCAGAGATGCTGGCCCTGTCCATGGCCTTGAAATTCGGCCTGCCCTATGTGGACCTGAAGGATTATCCCGTGGATCCTGCCGCTTTGGATTGCGTACCCCAGGAAATGGCCAGGCGATTGAAGATCTTCCCGGTGAAGCTCAAGGACAAGGAATTGACCATAGCCTTCACCGACCCCACAAACCTGGATCCAAAACAGGATCTGGCCTTTCATACCGAGAAGCAGATCAAGGAGGTCATTGCCACGGAAGAGGGTATAACCGTGGCCATAGAAGAGCATTACGGCAAGGATCCGGACACTTATCTGGAGAAACTGCTGGCTGATGAAGCAGATTTAGAAGAAGTCGCCGAAGAGCGGGAAGCCGAATACGAGCTGAGCGAAAAAACCGGTCGGGAAAAACCGATTATTGAACTGGTCAATCACATCCTGAAGACCGCGGTCAAGAAAAAGGCCAGTGATCTGCATATCGTGCCTGAAGGCCGCCGGGTGAAGGTCGAGTTGCGAATCGACGGGACCCTCAGGGAAGAGTTGACCCTGGGCAGCGAGCGTCTGCCTTCGGTCATCGCCCGGATGAAGATCATGGGAAATATGAATATCGCCGAGCGCAGACTGCCCCAGGACGGACGCTCCAAGGTCAAGGTGGGCAACAAGGTCGTTGATCTGCGCTTTTCCTGTATGCCCAGCATCTTTGGGGAGAGCATGGTGATTCGGCTCCTGGACAAGGAGAGCGGGGTCGTGGATTTGGACCATATCGGTTTTTTGGAGAAAGAACTGCAGGAAATGCGGGAGTCGCACCGAAAAGCCTACGGGATGATCCTGGTCACCGGACCCACAGGCAGCGGCAAGTCGTCAACCATTTATGCCTGCCTCCAGGAGGAGGCCTTTCACAACAAGAACATCGTCACCCTGGAAGATCCGGTTGAATACGAGCTGCCGGGTATCACCCAGGTCCAGATCAAAGAAAATATCGGCCTGACTTTTGCCAAAGGCCTGCGCCAGATTCTGAGGCATGATCCGGATGTGATAATTGTCGGGGAAATCCGGGATGTGGAAACCGCCAGGATTGCGATTCAATCGGCCCTGACCGGTCACTTGCTCTTCAGCACCCTGCACACGAACACGGCTCCGGAAGCTTTCACTCGGCTCAGTGAAATGGGGGTGGAACCCTACCTGGTCTCCTCCAGCATTCTGGGGGTCATTGCCCAGCGCCTGATAAAAAAATTGTGCCCTGCCTGCAAAACACCCGATCAGCATGCCCTGCACAAGCTGGAATCGAGCCATTACCCTGCCCAACCCGCCCCGAATGCGGAATTTTTTACGGCTCAGGGCTGTGATCAGTGCAATCAGACCGGCTATAAGGGCAGAACCATAATCTATGAATACCTGATTCCCAATGAGGAAATCAAGCGGGCGGCCATCAAGCACATGAGTGCGGGCGAGATCAGGCACATGGCCCAGAAAAAAGGGATGCGCACCATGGAACAGATCGCTCTGCTCAAAGCGGAGCAGGGGGTGACCAGTATCGACGAGATCATCCCTTTGATGAGTGCGGTTGATCAGGAAGAAACAATGGACTTGGAGTGAATTTTACTCAGGACTCGTTTTTTCAAACTGCAGATTGAGCAGAGTGGGCCGAAAGCCGGCTCACCGCAAAGATCGCAACTGCCGTACTCGGCATCAGGCTTGCTCTCCGGCTTTTCCTTGAGATAGGCATACAAAAACGAACGTTTGAGGCCGGGCATTCTCTGTTCTAACAGGGATAGGGCTTCTTTGAAATGCGGACTGGTGGCTCCTTTGGTAAACGGGCAGTTTCCCTGGACCGCCCGTATGGTGTTTATATTATTATAGGCCTTGATTTCCCTGACATCGACCCGGTACAGGGGCTTGATTCTGGCCGGGACCTTCGGATGGGGTGAAGGCAGAAACGGGGCCTGTTTCCTGACATGTTCCTGCCTGTTTCCCAGTAGATTTCCGAGCAAACGCCCGGCCTCATCATCAAGATGGTGGCCGGTGACCAGAGTTTGAAAGCCCTGTCTGCTGGTGATCCGGTTCAAAAGCCCTCGTTTGAGCCTGCCGCAGGAGGCGCAGGTCTTTCCCTTCAAAAGCGCATCAATCTCCCGGAGGCTGAAGCCGAATTCTTGACTCAGGCTGAAGCTCCCCCAATTCAGCTTTTTCTCCCGGGCAAAATCCGCCACGCGCTCCAGGGACTCTTCGGAAAAATCCCCCAAACCAAGATCCAAATGCAGCCCTTTGGTGCAGTATCCCAAATCCAAGAGAACCTGCCAGACGGCCAGGGAATCCTTACCGCCCGAAACAGCGACCATCACAGGCGAGGATGGATGGACAGGGGTTTTTTTCAGGCCTCTAAAAACCTGGCGTTGAAAAAATACCAGGAAACAGTCCGGGCAGAAATTGGCATGGTGGGAGGGGAGATGAATCTCCGCCTGCTGCCTGCATCTGACGCATTTTGCGCCTCTGGAAAGCGTGTGGCTGTTTTTTTCCATTCTTGCTGTACCGGAAGTCTTTTGAGCGCTTGCTTACCTGCCGGAAGATTCTTCGTCCAAGGTCCTGATTTCCTGATTGTTTTCAAGCAGCGGCTGGATGATGGCCACAGGCGCTTTCAGGGTTCTTTTGAGCATATCCAGAAAATTTTGTCCAAGCCGGTGCGGAGGAATCGGGGTAATGCGGTGTTTGTCCAATGTCCCTGAGACTTTCAGCGGGATGGAGACCAGATGGTTTCCTGTGAGACCCTTGATCAGGGGGATTTTAGCTAAAAGCCGGTCCACGGTCTTCAAGGGAGCGACAGCGATAAGCAGCTCTAGTTCCGTGCTTCTTGGGTCAAAACGGCCGATAAATTCAATAGCCATGGACTGAGCATTCAGAAAGCCCGATTCGATTTTCAGGATCGAGTCTTCAAGCACACAGTCCATCTTGAGAGTATGGTAGGCGAAGCCTTCTTTTTCAAGGTCCGGGATGCTGCCGAAAAAAATTTCTGTAGTGTTCAGAAGCTGCAGGACTTTGGACAAAAGAGTCGCTTTGTAAATTCGTCCGTTTTCTGCGGACAGGTGAAGCGAGCCCTGAAAGGCATTTTTGAGGCCCTCCCAATCCGATCCCCTGCTCTGCAGATTGCCGGTCAGGCTGCAGCGGCCGGTCAATTGCTGCTTTGTACCGTGAAAGCAGGAAAGGATGTCTTCCAGATCCCGGCCGGCGATTTCAGGACGGGCTTGCAGACGGATGGTTCCGTCTTCTATGGAAAGGGTTCCGGGGGTACGGATGGAACAGAGGCTGGACTGCGCAGAGCTGCTCAGCGTGATCCGGTTCTTTTCGAATTTGAGCTCGATCTGGAGCGGCTGCCAGGAAAAACGGTCAAGCTGGAATGTATCGGCCTTGATGTTCAGACTTCCCCGTATTTTTCGGAGACGATCCGCAATCCGGGTGTCCTTTGTGGATTCCTTGGATTTTTGGGCAAAAAACGCGGATCGAATGCCGTCCCAGGCGATGTTCCCGGCTTTGCAGTGCAGGTCCACTCTGTTGTATTGGAAGGCGGTGTCGATGGTTCCGCTCAGATTCACTGCGGATGTCCCCCAGATCATTTGCCCTTTTTGAATGCGGAGTTGCTTCGGATCGGCCTTGATTTCCAGGTTTTCAATGCCGAGCCTCTGCTGTGCTCCGGGAATCGGCAGGAAGAGGTCGTTGAGTTGAATTTTTCCCAGGGCTGATTTGATATGAAAGGGATTGGGCTGTACTTGAAGCGAAAAGTGCCCGAGGGCACTGCCCATGAAATAGGTCTGCGTTCTGCAGATATTGTGAATGGATCTCTGGTCCAGGTAGCCGGAGAAGCTTGTCTCAAAGAGGTTTTTGGCTGTCTGTTCGATCTCGATGCGGGCCTTTGAGAAGCGATCGACAACTTCGAAATGATAGCGGGCCTGTTGATCCCCTGGCAGACGGATATTTATATCCAAAGCGGTTTCAGATGCCTCAAGACCGAATTGGAGTTCAAAGATACGGCCGTTTCTGAGTTGAAGGGAGCCCTGCTTGATTGCAATGGGCCCCTTGAGTTCGATGTCTTCGGGCAAGGGAAGACGGGTGTGCAGCACACGCAGGATCTCCGGCCTTAGGCGTCCTTGGGAAAAAATGAATTCAACAAGAGCTGTTTCGTCCTTTGCGGCTTCGAGAACGAGGGAGAGGCCGGCGGAACCATCAAGGCAGTGTATTTTCCAGTCTTTGAGAGCAAGCTTTGCCTGGCCGGACTCGGCTTGAAAGGCGCCGCTTTTGACTTGCAGAGGGCTGGGCAGGGCCTTGCTGTGCAAGCGCAGCTCCTGGACGGAGCCTTTGACTCGGAAATCCCAATTCTCCGAATCCTGGAGTTTTCCCTGAAGGCGGCCGGTCTCTACAAAGACTTTTCCGACTGGATCCGCTTGTATGGCAGGCAGATTCGCGCCACCCGGGCGCCATTTTGTCGGCAGACTCGAAAAACCCGATGAAGGTGAACGGAGCCAGGGCAGGAGCTCTTGGACCTCGAGAACGGCCTCTGAGGTTTCGATTTCAAAAGGATTTTTCCGGTCCGCCTGCACGACGGCGGAAATGGATTGACAGGAAGATGAGCTCGCCTTTAGTTTTTCCAAGTGGAGCTTGGTCTGGGAACTGTTCCAGTGAACTGTGCCCGCGCCGATGCGGACCGGAAAAGGCAGGCGGTCCATCTTGGCTTTCAGAAAACCCCGCTCAAGGCCGGCCTTTACCGTCCAGCCCCGAGTTTCTTTTTCAATACGCAGGGTTCCCTTTCCTTGACCGGAGATCTCGCTGAAGCTTTCGAGTTCATGGAGGAAGCTCTCGGAGTGCACGGTTTTGCGCAAAACCGCCGGCAGTGCTTCAAAACTCCCTTCAATTTCGGTCCGGAGCAGGAAAGGATCAGCCATTGCCTTCAGACCCAGGACGAATTCGCCATTGCGGGCTTCGGCGCCGCCCATGCGGGCTCCTGCCTGCCGGCAGCGCAGGACTCCGTCTTCATAGAGCACGCTGCCCCTGACATCGGTCAAATGAAGCCGGGGGGCCGGCACGATTACAGTGCCCTTGTCGAGTCCGCCCTGAAGCCGAAAATTGTCGCCCAGCTCAGAAAGAGAGCGCCCGGAGGTGCTCAGAGCAAGCTCCTGAACCTGTCCGCCGGGGACAATGCTCAGGATCTTGCGAAGTGTTTGACTTTCTCCTACACTCAGCCAGGCCTTTTTGAGGGCTTTGATTTGGAAATTGGAAGCCTGAACCCGGCAGTTGATTGTATTCGATGCAAATTCCCAGCCAAACTCTCCCGAGAGTTGTATCTCGGGGTTTTCGAGATGCAGATCGCTGATGAAAATCCGGGTGCTCTCCGGACTGAGATGAAGGCGACCCTGCAGAGCGGGATCTATGACAAGGAGGTCGTGGCGTCGGCCTTTCAGTTTCCAGTCCGGGGCATTGGCCTGAAATGCGGATTCCAGGATATTTCCGGAGGCGATTTTCAGCTCGGCCTTCAGATTGACCCGGGAAGAGCCAAGATCCTGATAGCCCGGGGGGAAAAATTTCGCGATTTCCTGGAGTTGCAGATTTGCGAGTTTCAGACGGCCCTGGAAATCAAGGCTTTCCGGATCGCCTGAAAACTGCACCGAGAATCGTTTTGCCTGCGCAGATCGCCCCTTTACCTGAAGCTTGAGCAGGGGGAGGCCCCGGGCTTGAGCCTGTATACCTGAGCAGGAAAGAAGGGTTGTCTCCCTGGATTCAATCCGCAGGCGTCCGTCTTCAATGGATGTTTTCTCTATTTTGGAGAGCCGCTGAAGAACAGCCTGCAGCGCCTGGGCATCCGGGAGAGGCACATGAGCCCTGTCTCCGCTTTGAAGTTCAAAGGCCGGTCCTTTGACCCGCAGTTCCTGAATGCGGGCCTTTCCCAGGAACAGGTCTTTCCAGGAGGGGAAAACCTGCAGGCTTTCCACCTGGACCGCGAGAGCTTTTGAGGGACGGAGCTGCAAGTTTTGGATTTGCAAAAAAGGTCTGGGAAAGAACGTCAGCCGGACTTCGGATGTCTTGAGAGGCATTGACAAAAATTGTGACGTCCTGCGGGTGAGCTCCCGGCGGATCGGATCGTGATCTATGATCCTCGGGATACAAAGCAGGAGGAGCAGGAGGAGGTAGATCAAAAAGCAAATGCACAGGGCAAGGGGCAGGAGAAAGGATCTCCGGAAAGAAAAGGCTTTTGGGATGGAATTCTTCATGATGGCAAGGGTCTGTTCAGATTTCGGTCATCTTTTCATACCAGACCGAAATACTATCTGAAATTGCTTTGGTTGTCATTCCCGGGATCAGGGTCAAAGACGGCCGGAGCAGCTCCGGTTTGATCCGGACTAGTCCCGTGTCTTATAAGTTTTGTCCCATATAGTGGCAATTTGTAATGTTGACTTTCTTTTCAAACTTGATCCACAATTCAACGACACGGAAATTCGAAATACGAATATCGAAATTCGAAGCAAACTCGAAAAAAAAAATCAAAATGTCAAAATCTTCGTCAGTTGTTTTGGTAATTGGTAAATTCGAATTTGATATTTGTTTCGGATTTCGGATTTCGATATTCGAATTTTATAAACTTATAAATGAAATAGAACCATTTGCCAAAAATTGAGGCAAGATTTTTGAGATGCAGTACTAGAAAGCATCGATTATCAGAATTGCCGAATAATGAAGATCCCAATTTATGACGACCGTAAGTATAAGGACAAAAGATCATGAGTTCAAACAATAGCAAGAAATTTCTCATTTTTTTTCTGCTGCTGCTGATTGTTGGATTGAGCGGGGCCTATGTATACTATGCAGAAAAGGAATCCCCCCAGGTTGTTTTTTCCCCGGAATCAGGTTTTGTGAATGAAAAAACCCCGCTGCAACTCCTTGTCCGGGACAAAAAGTCGGGTTTGTCACAGGTGAGCGTGGCATTCATACAGGGACAAAGCACCCAAAGTCCGGTCATCGAGGATATGGGCAAGGGGGTTGAGAAGTGGAAGTCCAGGCTGCGGCTTGAAGGGCTTGGTTTGAAAGACGGGCCGTTTCGCGTCCGGGTGTCGGCCAGAGATCGTTCCTGGACAAATTTTTTCCAGGGAAATGAACAGGTTCAGGAATATGAATTGGTTTTAGATACCCGGGCTCCCAGGATCACAATGGAAACCTTCCGACACAATTTGAATCAGGCGGGGGCGGGACTGCTTGGTTTTTCCACTTCCGAGCCGATTCAGAAGGGAGGCGTCAGCTATGAAGATGCCTTCTTTCCTGCTTATGAAACGGAAGAGGGACGCTATTTTTGTCTTTTTGCAGTCCCCTTCGCCTTGGAGACGGATTCTTTCAAACCGCTTGTTCAGGTGCAGGATAGGGCCGGCAACGTCAAGGAGTCCGGTTTTCGTTTCCATTTGAACAAACGGGATTTTCCAAATGAAGATATTCAGATTACGGATCAGTTTCTGGAGAGCAAGATGCCCCATTTTCAGGAGGCCTTTCCAGAAACGCAGAATCATCCGCAGCTTTTCCTCAAGGTCAATCGGGTCATGCGGGATGCGAACCGGAAGCGCCTGCAGGTGATCGGCTGGGAAACCGCTTCCCGACCACTGTGGACGGGGAGATTTCTGCGGCAGAAAGGAGAAAAGCGATCAGGCTTTGCCTCGCGAAGAACCTATTATTATCACGGTGAAGAGATCGACCGGCAGACCCATTTGGGGGTGGATATCGCGTCTCTGGCCAGGGCCGGGGTCGCGGCGTCCAACAGCGGCCGGGTCGTGTTTTCCGATTGGCTGGGGATCTATGGACAGGTGGTGATCATTGATCATGGTCTGGGATTGCAGACCCTGTATGCGCATCTTTCTGAATTTGCGGTTCAAAAAGGGGATCAGGTGGAAAAAGGGGAGGTGATCGGGCGGACCGGCGCCACCGGCATGGCCGGCGGGGATCATTTGCATTTTGCCGTCGTCATCAGCGGCTATCCGGTGAATCCGATAGAATGGTGGGACAGCAGCTGGGTCGCCAATAATATCGGCGGAAAGCTCGGTCTCTGAAGAAAGAACGGTCTGCCGGGGTTTACTCTTTATTTTTCGGGGAGGTCCGGCTGAAATTTACCGGACATTGATAGGAAGATTTGTCCAGATCGATGATTTTCGAGCCCTGGACATAATCCTTGGTCTCGTAGGTGGTGATGTTCTGCAATTTCGAGGTGATGCTTTTGATCTGTATGATCTGTTCTTCGAGTTCCCGGGCGGTCTCAGCCCCGGGGTGTTCTTTCTGAATGGCCTCCAGAAGCATGAATATGGTCTGCAGGGGCTGGGTCATTTCATGACAGGCCGCCCCTGCCGTTTCCAGCACGGCCTGGAGCTTTTCCCTGTTGATTCTCTCTTGTTCCGCGATCTTGCGGTTGGTGATATTCCGCGAAACCGCGATAAGACATTCTCTTCCTTTGTATTCAATGACTTCGGCCGACCAGAGGACATGAATGATTGTGCCTGATTTTGTCCTGAATTTCACCTCGGCATTGGAGACTCGGCCATGTTCCCTCAAGATGTCATGCAGCTCGTCTCTTTGTTCAGGATCATCCCAGACTCCGAGTTGGAGTGAGCTTCGACCGATCACCTCGTATTGATCAAATCCGGTGGTTTGCAGGAAATTCTGATTCACCTCCAGGTAGATCCCGTCATCCAGGGTGCTGATGACCACCCAGTCCGGACTGGAGCGGAAGGCCTTTTCAAATTTTTCTTCCGATTCCCAAAGGGCTTGTTTGATGAGTTCCTGCTCCGTGTTGTCCATGAAATAGCCCAGGGTGGCCCGTTCACCATTGAAATTGATGGAGCAGACTGATTCCAGAATGTATTTGGTCTGGCCGTTTTTGGTGACGATCTTGGTCTGGTAGGGGGTGTGGCGCTTTCCTTTGAGCATTTTAATCGCCTTGCGCCGGGTGGCGTCCTTTTCTTCAGTATGGACGAGGCTCAAAGAGGTCTTTTGCCAAAGCTCCTGTTCCGAAAAACCAGTGATGCGGAGAAATTCCGGATTGACAAATCGAAAAGCATTGTCTTGGAAAATATAGACGCCGATGGGCGAGTTGTTGAAGAATTTGGCGACAAATTTTTGTTCCAGCTCTGTGTCGTCGCAGGCTGTGCTGTTCATTGTTTTTTCGGCCATGGTGTGTGTCGAATGCCTGAGGCTTGAAGCTTGAAAATTGAAACAGTTGTGGTTCAGAGTCGACAGCCCGGAGGCCCATTAAAAAACTCCGTGCTTACAGGCAGTCTTCCAGCTCAATAGCATGTGTTCCAAGGGGATGCAAGAAATAATTTTCTGGTTCAATCTCCTTGATCCGTGGCATAATTCTTCTTTCCAGCTCTTGTAATTTCGATTTCAGAGATTCGCAAACTAGGAGCGGATGAGCAACGGTGCTCCTGCGGTCTTTTCCTTTTGGCTTGCATAATTCAGTTTTCGGGTTTAGGCTCATCCCCAAGATCCGATCAATCGTGATGCAATTTTTCGAAGGACGGAGCATGCGCTGGTTCCAAGGATTGCTGTCGCTAATGCTGTGTGTTGTGTGCGCAATGTTTCTTGTAGCATTCGTGTGGCTTCAGAATGTGGAAGCCGAAAAGGGTTTGGCTGGAGAGAAGAATCAGATCCTTGAATCGTCCGGCTCCGAGATTGAGATCCGACAGGACGTTTCAACGCCGCATCTGCCTGAACCGGGGCATGGGAGCGGGGACGAAACGGTCCACGCGCATCAGAATCTTGGCTTGCTGCTGCCGCTGTGGAGCTGTATCCCTTTTGCCTGCATGCTCTTGTCCATTGCCTTGTTTCCCCTGCTGGCCGGAGATTTCTGGCACCGGCATTTTGCAAAGGTCTCTTTTTTCTGGGCCGGCGTTCTGGGGGTCCCCTTTGTGATGGCTTATGGATCGGCAGCCGTCTACGAAATCCTGCACATCCTTCTGGCGGACTATGTCCCCTTCATCATTCTGTTGTGGTCGCTGTACACGGTATCCGGGGGCATCCTGATCCGGGGCAGTCTTCGGGGGACGCCGCTGGTGAATTCCCTGATGCTCTTGATCGGGACCGTCCTTGCTTCCTGGATGGGAACCACCGGGGCGGCCATGCTGTTGATCCGGCCCTTTCTGCGGGCCAATGATTATCGGAAGAATCGGACCTTCATGGTGGTTTTCTTTATTTTCCTCGTTGCCAATATCGGCGGCTCTCTGACTCCGCTGGGGGATCCGCCGCTTTTTCTCGGTTTTCTGCATGGGGTTTCCTTTTTCTGGACCACTTCCAATCTTCTGCCCCATATGCTCCTGGTTGTGCTCCTGCTGCTATCAATCTATTTTGTCCTGGACAGCTATTTGTATCGCAGGGAGGGGCATACCGCCCTGCTCGAAGACGGAGTGAAGGAGCCTTTGAAGATTGAAGGTTTCTATAATTTTCTCTTTTTAGGAGGGATCGTGGGCGCCGTCCTCATGAGCGGTTCGGTGCACTGGGGTGAGGTGAATACCTTTGGGGTGCACCGTCCAATGCAGGACTGGGTCCGGGACGGACTCATGATTGTCATGGGTCTGCTTTCGCTTTTCGCCACGCCGCGAAGGGTTCGCGAAGACAACGATTTTACCTGGTTCCCGATTCTCGAGGTGGGCTATCTTTTTATCGGGATCTTCATCACCATGATTCCCTGTCTGCTGCTGCTCAAGGCCGGCAGTCAGGGGAGTCTGGCCTTTTTGATGAACATGGCCCAGGAGCCCTATCATTATTTCTGGATGACCGGCGTGCTGTCCGCCTTCCTCGATAACGCCCCGACCTACCTGACCTTTTTCAATTCAGCTGCGGGGGCCTTCTGCCCGGGCTGTCCCGAGCCTGAAGCCGTATCCATCCTCATGAACGAGAAAGCCCTGTACCTCCAGGCGATTTCCACCGGGGCCGTCTTTTTCGGGGCCTGCAGTTATATCGGGAACGCGCCTAATTTTATGGTCCGCTCCATTGCTGAGGAAGCGGGGACGCCCATGCCCAGTTTTTTCGGCTACATACTGAAGTATTCCCTGATTGTTCTGATCCCCTGTTTTGTGATCGTGACGTTTATTTTCTTTTAACTGAGCCTTGAAATGAAGTTTCATACGAGGATAAGAAAATATTCACAATATCAATTTTTTAAAACCTGGTATGAAACTTGATTTTTCTTTCTCAGTCACCCCGGCCTAAGCCGGGGTCCAGCTTTTTCAGTCTGGATTCCGGCTTCCGCCTTCGCTCAGAGCTTCGGCGTGACAAGCCGCCGGAATGACGGAGGAGGTGACTCAAAGTTTCTTTTTCGATCAAACTGGCAGTCGCGTATTTCAAGATGGATAGCGTAAGAGCTTAGTCTTATATTGTAATAAAAATCAAATAATTATGTGTCAGATTTGCCAGAGGCAAAGCTGACACCTGACACCTCAAAAAGGGAAGGGACATGTACCAAAAAATTCTGGTGCCAGTGGATATCGATTATCCGGAGATCGCAGCGGTCGTGTATCGGAAGGCGGCCGAGCTGGCCGGATGCAGCGGCGGGGAAATACGCTTGCTGAGCGTGATTCCTGGATTTGGGATGCCCATTGTGGCCTCGTATGTGACCGATGACATTAGACAGGAGACCTATCAGAGCGTTTGCAGCGCCCTTGAGGATTTTATCCAAAAAAACTGTGCAGCCGATGTGACGTATGAGGTTGCCACAGGAAAGAACTGGGAGGAGATCATCAAGACCGCTCAAAGCTGGCGGGCGGATTTGATTATGGTCTATCATAATTACCGCAGGGAATTCAACGAGGCCTTCAGCGGATCCTGTGCCCGGAGGGTGGCGGAAAACGCCCGCTGTTCCGTGCTATGGGTCAGAAACCTGCATTCGGGTAGACAACAGGGAAAAGAGTGAGCTGCATCTGAATGCCTACGGATCACACGGATTGACCCCAGTACCATCACAGAGCTGAGCTACGGGGCGCGCACGGGTAGGTTTTCTTTTTGCCTGCCGGCAATAAGAGGCCGGCAGGCAAAGGCCATCGCCTTGCGGCATGGCAGAGAGGCAATTCTTAAAGTATAAGCGGATGAGCACCTGTGCTTGACAAATGCAAAAAATCGTTGAAATATATTTTTCAACGATTTTTGTTTTTGAAAGAAAAATTTCATAACCACTGCACGCTGCAATCCGCAGGTCTATGCTTGAACAACTGGCCGAAATATTTCCGGAGTTGACCAAAAGCCAAAAAAAATTGGCTGCCTACATTACTGAAAACAGTGATGAGATCCTCCTGCATACGTCTTTTGATCTGGCACGCAAAGTAGGGGTGTCCGAGGCGACTGTTTCCAGATTTGTGCGCCGGCTTGGATTTCACAGCTATCTGGATTTCAAGAAGAGCTTGATCCGTACAACTCTGGATAATTTTTCAACCATCAAGCGGTTAGCGGAGTCTTCTGAAAAAATACATAAAAAAGAACTGATTGTTCGGGAGATACTCGCGTCGGATGTTGAAAACATCCAGAAAATTGATTCAGAAAATTCAGATGCGGCCCTGGAAAGGGTGGTGAGCTCTCTGTGCAGCGCTCGGACCATTTATGTCCTTGGTCTGCGATCCAGTTATGCCCTGGCCTATTATCTTTCCTTCAATCTCCGTTTTTTCCTTCATAATGTCGTGCGGGTCGAACCAAGCGTCGGCGATCTCCCGGAACAGCTGGTCAATGCCGGCTCCGGGGACCTGCTGTTTGTGATCAGCTTCAAGCGCTACACCCGGGAAAGCGTGGAGATTGCCGGCAGATTGAAAACAATGGGCGTGTCCGTGGTCGGCCTTGTTGACAGCAAGCTTTCCCCTGTGGCCGCTCTGGCGAATACGTCGCTGATTGCAGGGACGCGCATCCCGTCTTATTTTGAGTCCTATACGGCCGCCATGAGTTTGCTCAACGGTCTCATTGCGGCCGTGGTTCTGCACAAAGAAAAACAGGCCATTCCGGCTTTGGAAAAGCTGGAAAAAGTCTTTGAAGAGTTTCAAACCTTTCATCCGGTTTAAAGCGCCAAGCGCTTCAAACCGGATTTTTTTGAATCAAAATGAAAACAGGAAGAGATTCGGAACAGACATGTCTTTATGCCTTTTCCGGATAGGGAGTACAGTCATGAGCAGAGCATTGGAAAAAGTATTGAATCCGCGCTCGATCGGGATCATCGGGGCTTCCGAAGTTCCGGGCAAGGCCGCCGAACGCAGGACCAGGAGCCTGCTTCAAGGCGGCTACGAAGGCGAGGTCTATCTTGTCAATCCCAAGAGATCCGAGCTTTTCGGCAGAAAAGCCTATCCCGGCATCACTGAAATCGGCGCCCAGGTCGATCTGACCATGATTATCGTTCCCCCGCGCTTTCTGCTCGATGCCGTCAAAGACAGCATCCGGATGGGGGCCAAAGGCATCATCATTATCACCGCCGGGCTCGGGGAATCCGGAGAGGAAGGCAAGCAGATCGAAGCGGAAATTCTTCGGGCGGCCTCCAAAACCGGCACCGCCATCATCGGACCCAACTGCAGCGGGATGTTCAGCGCTGCCGCTTCCCTGAATATGCTCGGAATCCCGGAGATTCGGAAAGGCCCCATTTCTGTTCTGGCCCAGAGCGGCAATGTGATCGACTCTTTGACCAATTACGCCAAGATGAAGGGCTTGGGCTTCAGCAAGATCATCAGCCTGGGCAATGCCATCGGGGTGAAGTTTCACGAATACATCGAGTATTTGAAAGACGACCCTGATACCAGGGTCATCATGGCCTATCTCGAGGGAATCAAGCAGGGCGGCGATCTGGTCAGGGTGGCCCGGGAGACCGGGGCCAAAAAACCCATCATCGCTTTGAAAGTCGGGCGCTCCAGCGCCGGGGCCAGAGCGGCTGCATCGCACACCGGTTCTTTGGCCGGAGACGATGTGATTGTTGACGCCGCTTTTCGTCAGGCCGGTATCGTCAGGGTGTCCAATGTGGACGAAATGTTTGATGTGGCGGATGTCTTCAGCAAGGCGCCGCTTCCCCGGGGGAGGAGCGTGGCCATTCTGTCCGAAGGCGGGGGGGATAATTCCATTGCCGCGGACAATGCCGAGCGCTTCGGGATGGAGGTGCCTGTCCTGCCTCCGGAAACCCAGGAAAAGATCAAGCCGCATCTCCTGGCCGGCATGCCGGCGGGGAATCCCATTGATTACGGGGGAACGGCTGAGGAGAATCCCGAGGTCATTGCCGAATGCGTCCAGGCCTGCATGGAGGACCAAGGGGTGGACGCGGTGTATCTGACCGGATTTTTCGGGGGCTTTCAAGCAATCATCGCCCCGCATGTGGCCGAGTTGGAGCAAAAGGCCTCCAGGAAGCTGGCTGATCTGGTCGAGAAGTACAAAAAGCCGCTTTTTGTGCATACCAGCTTTGCCGGCCAGGATATTCCCGCCCTTGATATCCTGCGGGAAAAGGGCATCCCGGTTTTTGAATCATCGGAAAAATGCGCCCGCTGTCTGGGAGAGCTGATGTCTTTCGCCCTGCGGAAGCAAACCATCGAACAAATGGAGTCGCCCATGGTCCCTCCTCAGGAATATCCACGGGTCAAGGAACTGTTTGCAGCCGTCCGCAAGCAGGATCGACAAAACCTGCTGGAGACCGAGTCCAGGGAACTCCTTCAAGAGTACGGCCTGTCCCTTCCCGCGGGTTTTTTGGCCCGGGATGCGCAACAGGCGTCTCAGGCCTTTACCGACATCGGCCGCCCGGTGGCCTTGAAGGTGGTCAGTCCGGACATTGTTCATAAATCCGACGCCGGGGGCATTGAGCTCAATTGCAGCAGCCCGGAAGAAGTCCGGCAGGCTTTTGAGCGCATCGAATCAAGAGCCCTGCGGGTTACGAGCCGGGAGCGGTTGGAAGGGGCGCTGGTTTCCCCCATGGCCGGGAAAGGGCAGGAGTGCATCCTGGGAATGATCAAAGATCCCCAGTTCGGCCCGGTGCTCATGTTCGGCCTGGGCGGCGTATTCGTGGAGGTCTTGAAAGACGTTGCCTTCAGGGTCGCTCCCCTGACCGAGACTGATGCGCAGGAAATGATCGAAGAGATCAAGGGTGCTCCGCTGCTGCACGGCGTGCGGGGAGAAAAGCCTAAGGATATCCGGGCCGTCACAGAGGTTTTGCTCAATTTGTCCCGTATTGCGGTCCAGAATCCGGAAATTCAGGAGATCGATCTCAATCCGGTCATCGTTCATGAACAGGGGCTGTCCATTGTTGATTCCAGAATTATACTTACGGTCGACAAACATTGAGGTTTTGCCTATTCGAAAATTCTGGCGGCTGGTGTTTAAAATTTCGAAGCCTTGCAATGTATTTCTCCCGTAAGTATATTTTTTTTAATTTTCAGTAAACCTTCTAGGTCAAACATAAAAGCGGCCCAATCGGGCAGGAGCAGATTATGGAATTCGAATGCATCATCTATGAAAAGCAGGGCGCTGTGGCCACGGTCAAGCTGAACCGGCCCAAAGTGCTCAACGCCATGAACAAACAGCTCTGGCAGGATTTTCAAGTCGCTCTTGAGGACAGCCGCGGCGATCCTGAAATCAAGGTTATGATCATCACCGGGGAAGGCCGGGCCTTTTCCACGGGTGCGGATCTGAAGGAATCCAAGACCCGCAGCATCGAGGACTACCGGGACTATTTGCAGGAGCTCCAGGAGGCCTCCCGTAAGATCATCCGCTTTGAAAAGCCGACCATTGCGGCGGTGAATGGCTACGCTCTGGGTTCCGGCTATGAATTGGCCTTGGCCTGCGATATCCGCCTGGCGGCCGAAGAGGCCAAGATCGGCTCTCCCGAGGCTCAGGTGACCTCATCAGTCACCGGCGGGGCCATGCGTCTCATTCAGGAACTGGTCGGTCCGGGCAAGGCCCGCGAGCTCTTGTTTACCGCTGAATATATCGACGGCCGGGAAGCGGAGCGCATCGGGCTGGTGAACAAAGCGGTGCCTCTGGATCAGCTCATGGACAAAGCCAGGGAAATGGCCGACAAGATCGCCCAAAATTCCGGCTTTTCCCTGCAGATGATCAAGAAAGGCCTGAATATGGCCCGGGGGGAGATCAGTCTGGAGGCCCTGATGGATTTCGAGATTGAGGCCTGCCTGGCCTGTGTTTCCTCCAAGGAGCGTCAGGCCTCGCTCCAGGATTTCGAAGACCGGAAGCGCTGAGGGGTGGCAGAGCGATGCTTGCCAACAGGTTCCTGGCGTGATAAAGTAAGCAATGGCTTTTGCTTCAAGCAATATCCTCTCCAAGCTGGAAAAAAACCTGCAATACCTCTTGCAATGCAGTATTCTTCCGGCACAGACCTACCTCGCCGGTGGAACAGCAGTTTACTTGTATTTCAATCATAGAAAATCCATGGCTTTTCAAAGAGAAAGCATCTGGGAACCTTTTCGTTAATCCCGCAGAGGCAGGGGAACAAGACCTTAGGGTCTGCCTTGCCCGTAACACAACGTATTCGGATTTCATTCTGTTGAAATCTGAATACAAGGGGCCCGACTTATGGGGAAAAAACTGTTTGAACCTTCTTTGGAGCGGGCGGCCAAGACAAACATGTATTGCTTCATGCATTACGTGAATGATCGATTTGGACAGGCTTTCCAGTCCTATCCCGAGCTGTATGCCTGGTCGGTCGATCAGATTGCCGATTTCTGGGGTGCTTGCTGGGATTTTGCCGGGATCAAACACAGTGCGCCCTATGAGCAGGTGGTGGATGACCCCGGAAAAATGCCCGGCGCAAAGTGGTTCCCCGGTGCCCGGCTCAATTTTGCGGAGAACCTGCTGCGCTATCGGGACAACCGAACTGCGCTTCTTTTTCAGAGCGAAGACGGACCGATCCGCAGCCTGAGTTATGCCGAGCTGTATCGTCAAGTGGCTGCAGTGGCGCATTCCCTCAAGGCCCTCGGCATCCGGCCCGGGGACCGGATAGCGGGCTTCATGCCCAATATGCCGGAGACAATCATCGCCATGCTGGCCGCTGCCAGTCTGGGTGCGGTCTGGTCTTCCTGCTCCCCGGATTTCGGCATCAAGGGGGTTCTGGACCGTTTCGGTCAGATCAGGCCCAGGGTGTTGTTCACGGCCAACGGCTATTTCTTCAAGGGAAAGGAAATCGACTCCCTGGAACGTATTGCCTCGGTCCTGCAAAATATCGATTCGGTGGAACAGGTGGTGGTGGTCCCCCTGACTCAGATGGAACCGGATTTGTCAGGGATTTCCAAAAGCGTCATGTTCGACGACTTCAAATCGGATGAACCGGATCTGGAGATCGAATTCGAGCAGCTGCCCTTTGATCATCCGCTGTACATCATGTATTCCTCAGGCACCACCGGCCTGCCCAAGTGCATGGTCCAGAGCGCCGGCGGGATTCTCATGCATCAGGTCAAAGAACTCATGCTGCATGCCGACGTTTCCAGAAAGGATACCGTTTTTTACTTCACCACCTGCGGCTGGATGATGTGGAACTGGCTGGTCTCCGCCCTGGCCCTCGGCCCCAGGCTCGTCTTGTACGACGGCAATCCCTTTCATCCCGACCCGGGGGTTCTCTGGAGAATGGCACAGAACCATGGTGTTACGGTCTTCGGCACCAGCGCCGGCTATCTGGCCGCCCTGGAAGCCAGCGGTATCAAGCCCGGCCGCAAGTATGACCTGTCTCCATTGCGGGCCGTGCTCTCCACCGGCTCCCCTCTGTCCGAGGCAGGCTTTGAATTTGTCTACCGGGATATCAAGCCGGACCTCCAGCTGGCCTCCATTGCCGGCGGCACGGACTTAAACGGCTGCTTCGCCCTGGGCAACCCCATGGGACCGGTGTATGCCGGTGAGCTGCAGTGCCGGGGGCTGGGCATGAAAGTCTTTGCCTATGACGAACAGGGCCGGCCGGTGTATAATCAGCAGGGCGAGCTGGTCTGCACCGCTCCTTTTCCTTCCATGCCCATTTATTTCTGGGATGATCCCGACGGGGAGAAGTATCGTCAGGCCTATTTCGATGTCTATCCCGGGGTCTGGCGGCACGGTGATTTCGTGGAAATCACGGAACGCGGCGGCGTGATCTTTTACGGGCGCTCCGACGCAACACTCAATCCGGGCGGCGTCAGGATCGGCACCTCGGAGATTTACCGCCAGGTGGAGCAGATCGAAGCCGTCGAGGACAGCCTGGTCATCGGCCAGCAATGGAACAATGATGTTCGGGTCATTTTGTTTGTCAAGCTGCGTGAGGGGGTTGCCTTGACGGATGATCTCAAAAAGCAGATTACGGGCACTATTCGCAGCCATGCCTCGCCCCGGCATGTCCCCGCCAAGATCATAGAAGTCCCGGATATTCCCTATACCCTGAACATGAAAAAGGTGGAGCTGGCTGTGAAGAAAATCATCCACGGCAAAAGCGTTTCCAATAAGGACGCCTTAAAGAATCCGGAGTGTCTCGACTTTTACGCGGATATCCCGGATTTGCGTCAGGAATGACCTTCCGGTTTATGAAGCCGATAGCAACAAACCCCGGCCGTTTTCGGCCGGGGTTTGTTGCTATGGAGATCGGACAGCCCGTGCAGTTCGCCGCTAAAACGAAAAAAATAAAACTTGA
>JAABTT010000032.1 GCA_011389765.1 Desulfohalobiaceae bacterium S24
GCGTCTGATTCGAGACCGAACTCAGGCCGAAGCACTCCGCATGCGATTGCCTGCTTCCGTTCCCCCTTGGACCGGCTTGTGTTCACCGCCACAATGCAAGCATCAGACTTTTCAGACATAACCACTGCTCCTCTTTTGAGATTTGCCTTCGAAGAGGGATATGCAATTGAGGGGACAGCGTCCCCATTTTTTCAAGCGTTCTTACTCAGGGCTGACAACAGGCTCTTCAATTGCGGGTACAGTGTGTGCTGTTGTTGGGCTCAGTTTCTCTGATTTCTGAGTCTTGTCTGGTCTGCGATGTATTGGCTTCGAGCATTGCCGTCAAGTGGGATTCCCTGTTTCGCACACCAAGCAATCAGGTCCTCAACATCGATATCGATTTTGATGGGGTTATGTCCTGCTGCTCGGATTCTGTCCAGCGACGTCTCCGCTTGGGCCAGCCACTCTGCATGGGTCGATTCAAGTTCATCACGATCAACAGACTCCGCGAACAGCAGTGCCCATTGCTCGGGTCGATACCATCCGACACCAAGCACCGACTTTGGATTCTTTGCTTTCTTCTTCATTCTACTCCTTGACTCAACGGTGCCCCTAAGCCGCGAGGAACGAGCGTCGGCTTGAGGGGCTGGTTGTGCGAAATGTGCCGTTGATTAGGCATACGCAAGACTGCCTTTCGGCTGAGGAATAGGCCTATCGAGTCTTGTGGCAGTTTCGATCCACTCATCGATAATTTGTTCCGCATTGATTAGGGCCTCTTGGTAGGTCTTCCCGTCCGCCATGCATCCGGGGCGTTCCGGCACCTCGGCCACAAATGAATTGTCCTCAGAACTCCAAAAAATTATAATTTTGTATTTTTTTTCCATCGTCATTCTCCAATTCTGTATTTGAAAATGGTCTTGTATCTCCTGATGATCAGCCCATAAGCCAAATCGCCCGCACCTGAAAACTCCAAAAAGACAAAGTGATCAAACTTCTCATAAGACCGTTCACCTGGATTGCTGGGGGGGAATGGTTCAACCGGATAATAGACCCGTCAAATTCTTCCAGGACTACGAAAGACCAGACCTCATCATCACGCCAAGTCTTCACGTGCAGGGCTGAGAAGCTCAAGAGCGAATGTCTGGTGATGATGAAGTCAAAGGTATTTATAGGATGCGATGTTTCGAGAATACTTCAGCTATGGTTGCTTATTTCTGGCCTCCATTAGTGTACACTGATATCCGTAAACTACACTCAAGCTCATGCAAAAAGCCAGCGCCAAAGCCCTGGCTTTTATACGTCACATTTTATAGTGATCCAAGTTATTTCTTCCTTATTATTCTCTTTGATTATTTCAGCCGTTCCGATATCCATTTTGGATTTTGGCGGCAGTCGAGTACAGCTCGGACTCGGGCAATACCATCCTCAATGCAATAGTAGACTGCCCAGGGAAACCGTTTGGAAAGGAGGCGATGATAGCCGTTGTGGATGGTATGAATGCCGCCATAAAGACGCAATGACTGAATATCGGACCACAGAGAATCAAGGAAATAGTCGCCAAGACCTTCGGCTTGTAGTTCATAGAAACGAAACCCGTCTGCCAAGTCAGCAGTTGCCTCCTCAAGAACTTGAACCCTCATTTGATTTTTTCCCTCACAGCATTTTTGGCTTCTGCTACATCCAAAAAACGTGATGTCCCTTCGGAGATTCGCTTTTCTCGAGTTCGTAATACATCTGCGTGCCAGGATGGAGAGGGTATATTCTCTGGTGTGTCGACTATATCTGCCCAGATTTCTTCGATTGCTTGCAGCTTGTCTTCGACGCTCATTTTGTCCAATGGAATGCTAAAGTTCATGATAAGCCTCCAACTATGTTCAAAAGATCCAATCGGCGATTGCCGATACCACCGGCTTTAACCAATATGCAGATGTTCCCCGAGAATGTCAATCGGTAGGAAGGCGAGATGATCATGGCTTGTTTTTGGCAGAGATGCTGTGGAGCATAGGTTTGATATTCCTAACAAATATTAAAAGGGACTACTACATGTCGATAGCCGTATGGTGCGCTCGAACTCCTTCAATACTTCCTCTTGGCTATACCCTTTTTGATGGTTGCAGCGATCTCTTTGATTTTTCGAGTTGCTAAAAATACCCGAAAAATCACCTTGCTTTGCACATAGGTCTAAGCTTTAATGTTTATATGATCCCTGACTTCACCATGAAATAGGATTTTTTATGACTCCTGAAAGACCAGACAAGCCATCAGGCGAACAATTCCAACAGTATAGGCTTTCTTTTGAGCAGGCCCCCGTTGCAATGGCTTTCGCTGCATCTGACGGGTGCCCCGTGGAGGTCAACGACCCCTTCTGTTCCCTGCTTGGATACTCCCGTGAAGAACTCCAGGGCATGACCTTTCCGGAATTCACCCATCCCGAGGACCTTCAGACTGACATTTCTTTGTACAGACAGCTGATTCGAGGCGAAATCCCTTCCTACTCCCTGGAAAAACGCTACCTCCACAAGGACGGCAGTGTGGTGCACGCCATTCTCACCGTGACTGCAATCCGGAACGAGACAGGCAATGTTCAGCATTTTTTCGCGGTGATAGAAGACATCACGGAGTTCAAGCAAATCCAGGCGACACTCTTGGACAGCGAGGAGAAATTTTCCAAAGCCTTTTTCAGAAGCCCGGCCTTTTTGATCATTACGGAAATGGAAACCGGCAAGATCCTCGAAGTCAACCAAGCCTACACCGACATGATCGGCTATACCCGCGACGAAATCATAGGCCATTCGGCTCTTGGCCTCGGTGTCCTCAAACCTGAAGACCGGGCCAACTATATCGCTCAACTCAAGACAAACGGATATGTTCAAGATCGAGAAATGCAAGGGACGGACAGAGAGGGCCGACCTGTATGGACTATCGTCTCTTCGCAATTGATGGAGTACAAAGACCGGCCGTGCCTTATCTCGTCCGGCGTGGAGATCACCTCCCGAAAAGCTTTGGAGATTGAAACCAAACGGGCCAATCAGGCCAAGTCCGAATTCTTGGCCAACTTGAGCCATGAATTCAGGACCCCTCTCAATGGGATCACGGGCATGATCAACCTGGCCCGCATGAAGACAGAAGACGACTCGATAAAAAAGTACCTGGACAATGCCTCTCGCTCCGCTGATCAGCTTCTGGAGCTTTTGAACAAAGCCATGGATCTTTCAGGACTCCGCGCCGGGCAAATCTCAGTGAACAGGAAGCCATTTTGCCTGTCCCAGCTCCTTGAATTGTGTATGGAGCCCTACAACCCACTGGCCAAAGAAAAAGGACTTCAACTGTCCAGTACCCTCGGGCGCGTTCCTTCTGAATATCTTCTGGGCGATGACGGACATCTGGGACACGTCATCACGAATATCCTGGACAACGCGGTCAAATTCACCGAACAGGGCAAAATCGGAATTCTGGTGGATACGCTTTCCAAAGACGGCCAAAGCCCGGTCATGATCCAATTTGAAGTTCGGGATACTGGAATCGGGATACCTGAGCCTCAGCTGGAGCATCTCTTCGAGCCATTCGCCTGCACCTGTTCCTCTTGTCATGAAAAATTCGGAAGTTCGGGGATGGGACTGGCCATAGCCAAGCAGCTTGTCGAGCTCATGGGCGGGAGCATGAAAGCTGAAAGCACAGAGGGTCAAGGAACAGCTATTGCCTTTCAGCTGGCCTTCGAGCCTGCAAAACCAGAAGATGTTCATATTCAGGACACCGATCGTGAACAACGGCTCTTCGGCAGAAAACTGCGGATACTTGTGGCCGAAGATAACGTAATGAACCAAATCTTCATCCTGGATCTTCTGGAAAGTGCCGGGCACGAAGTGGTTTTGACCGCAAATGGGCTGGAGGTCCTTGAAAAACTGCCAGAGGATCAATTTGATCTTGTACTCATGGACATCCGTATGCCCAAGATGGACGGTGAGCTTGCCGCCAAGACAATCCGGAACACGCCCCCTGAGGGTGTCGATCCCAATATTCCGATCATCGCCCTTTCCGCCTTTTCTCGGCAGGAACAGATCGAAAGTGCCCTGCAATCCGGATGCAATGCCTATCTCACGAAGCCACTGAATATCGAAAGCCTGAACCAGGCCCTCGCCAGCCTCGCCTGAAAATGTCAGGGTAGGTCAGATGTTTTTTCCATTTAGGCTTACTCCACAAAAAAATTGCTCATATGCACCATTGCGTGCCACTCTCTATAGGAGTCCCATAGACCTTAGATTTTGAACTCTGCATATGGTATGCTCCATTTTCAAAAGACCTGGACTATACCAGGTGAATAGCCGTAAACTACACTCTCCTTTGAGCAAATGAGCGTATGGTCATATCAGTTTTCTTCATCCAGGACCTTTCGAACTTTGACCGAAAGATCCTGCTTCGAAAAGGGTTTCTGAATAAAATTAATCCCTTGGTCCAACACCCCGTGATGCGCGATTGCGTTTGCCGTATAGCCGGACATGAACAGCCATTTGAGATCCGGATACAGCGACAGGAGTTTACCGGCCAGATCCCGTCCGTTCATCTCGGGCATGACCACATCCGTGATCAAGAGATGGATCTCGTTTCCGTGCCTTCGGGCCAGCTCCATGGCTTTCCCGGGCGTGAGCGCCGCCAGAACTGTATAACCCAGGCCTTCCAGCATGACCCGGGTCATCTGCAGGATGGTTGCTTCGTCTTCCACCAGCAGGATGGTTTCACTGCCAAAGCTCTCGGAGGCTTCAGCCTGTTCCGCCCGGTCAGGCCTGTCCACGGTCTGGTGGCGGGGCAGATAGATTCTGACGATCGTTCCGTGGCCCGGCTCCGAGTAAATATTGATAAAACCTTTATTTTGTTTAACAATGCCGTAGACTGTGGCCAGTCCGAGGCCGGTACCCTTTCCGACTTCCTTGGTGGTAAAAAACGGTTCAAACAGATTCTTTTGGGTCTCTTCATCCATGCCGCAGCCGTTGTCGCTGACCGCCAGCAGAACGAAGTCGCCGGGGACAAACCCGGGATGTTCTGCACAGTAGGCTTCGTCAAAGTGCACCTTGCCTGTTTCTATGGCCAGCCTGCCCACCCCGGCGATGGCGTCCCGGGCGTTGACGCTCAGGTTGGCCAGGATCTGATCGATCTGGGACGCATCCACTTTGACGGGCCAGAGGTCCAATCCGGGTTTCCAGACCAGTTCGATATCTTCGCCGATGAGCCGGTGCAGCATCTTGAGCATCTCTTCCACGGTTTCGTTGAGATCCAAAACCCGGGGCGAGATGGTTTGCTTGCGGGCGAACGCCAAGAGTTGGCGGACCACATTGGCGGAGCGCTGGGCCGCCTTCTGAATTTCCCGGAGATTGTCCTGCAGCCGCTGGTTCGAGCCTGCTTGATCCAGGGCCATCTCGGCGTTGCCGAGGATCACGCTGAGCATGTTGTTGAAATCATGGGCCACCCCGCCGGCCAGGCGGCCGACGGACTCTATCTTTTGGGACTGGCGAAGATGGGTTTCAATATTCTTCTGTTCGGTAATATCCAGGAGGTACCCTCTGATGGTGATCAAATTCCCGTCATCATCAAAAAAACCGACGGCATTTTCTATGATGCGGATGGGGGTGCCGTCCATTTTCCGCATATTCGATTCAAACCGCTGAATGCCTGTTTGTTCGTATATGGTTTGAATGAATTCATCCCTGCGGTCTGGATTTTCATACAAAGAGACCACCGAAGTATCGAGTGCCTCCTGTCTGGATGAAAATCCGAACATGTCCACGTATTCTTGGTTGCAGTCCAGCAGTCCTCCTTTCGGTTCGGAAATGAAGGCACCGGATAGAATTTCCTCAAAATAATCCCGATATCGTCTTTCGCTCTCCCGAACCTTTTCCTCGCTTTTCTTGCGCTCTGTTATGTCATGCATGGCAATGACGGCGCCCATGACCTCACCTTCAGCATTGACAAGGGTCTGTCCGTTGCATTCCATGAAACGGGCAGGGCCGTGCTTTGGGACTGTTACAATCTCGGCATTGTGGACCCGATCCCCCTGAAGAGCCCGGAACAAAGGAATTTCCTCAGTGGGCAGCGGAGTGATACCGTCCGTCCGGTACAGGCTGTAGTACTCAGACCATTGCTGCGGGGGAATAGGGTGCTCGGGGATACCGTGTAAGCGCCTGGCCGAGTCATTGAATCGAATCAGCCGGCCGTTTTTATCGCAAATGACGATGGCCTCGCCAATGGTGTCAAGGACCACGGACAGGAAGGAACGTTTGCCTGCAAGGGTCTCCTCGGCCTGCCTGCGTTCAGTCTCAGCGCTTTGTAAGGCCTGTATTTGTTCTAACAGTTCTTGATATGTGGGCTTTTCCGTCATAAGCAGTCAATTTTTACCTGGTTTTCAGTTATTGTATTGCTGGATTGCTGGGGTCGGGCCGCATTCTATTTTGCCATATGGCCCTTGTGGGTCAGTCGATCCAAGAGAGCCGCGGCGCTATTTTATTTTGTATCTCCGATGTCGTATGTTGCGCATAGCGGCGTAGGACGCAGCGCTCAGGCGTGCCAGCAGCAAGGCGCAGGCGGCCACGACCAGGAGCAGGCGACCGCCGTGAGGGGACTCGCTCGCCAGGATGCGGCTCAGATGGAGGAGCGGGATGGCCGCGAAGGCCACGGTCATGATCGCGCCGAGCACTCCGTACCACCAGAATAAACGCCGCTCGCGCAGTGTCGCGCGGACGTCGTTGTCATCACCGAAGCCCAGCCAACCCAGCAGACGTCGCCGCAGAAAGGCAAAGGACCTGGCCCGGAGCTGGGGAATTCGCGTGATGTCCAGAAGCATGTAGTAGGCGTCCATCTTGATGAACGGGTTGAAGTTCATCGCCAGCCCGAAGAAGTTGAAGATGCTGAAGGCGACGAAGATTTCCCCCCACATACCCCCGCCGTCCACCAGTGCGCCGGCCGCCCATAGCCCCATCCCGAAAATGGCGAAGGAGACGAGCGGACCGGCCAGGGAGACAAGCAGCCGCTGGCGTTTTTCCGGAAACGTGTAGGCCGCGGTGGTGTCGCAAAAAAAGATGAAGGACGTCAAGTAGAACATGAGGCCCATGCGCGGCGTCGCGCCGCCGAAGTGTTTGCAGGCCACGCCGTGCCCGATTTCGTGGAGGCTGATATGGACAAGCAGGAGCAGGTAGAGGGGCAGCAGCATGACCGGGTTGGCGAACAGGGCCTGCTCCAGCCCCGCCACTGCGAGGCGAAAGGCGTCGAAATGGAGTACCAGGGGCGTTATTCCGGAGATGCCCGCCATCAGCAGCAGCGAGACCCCCAAGGGGGTGAAAAAGAACCGAGTCCGGCGATGAGCCGCGGTGACAATCTTGTCTGCGTTGGGTATGGAGAAGCTTGGATTCAGTACACCGCGAAGGATGGCTTTCCAGCGCGGCTGCCTCCGACCGTCCTCTGAGGTCGCGAGCATGCCGTGCGTTTCGAGCTGTTCGTAGAGCCTGGCCGGCAGGTCGGGCGAGACCAGGCCAATGGCGTCCACGTGATCCATGTACAGGTCGTGGAAGGTTTTGATGCCGTCCATGTTCTGAACGAAGAAGGTCTCGCTGGGGCCGAGCATAAGCACACCGGCGCCGGTTTTCTGAAGCACGGAGCGGGGCGGGCCGTCCTCGGCGCGGTCCAGGTGCAGGTGCAAGCCCTTGCCCAGTTCGGGCTTGATCGCCATGGCCCAGAGCCGCTTTTCCTGCCCCTCCTCACGCAGGTAATGCATGATGCTGAGCACCCGTCGGTTGCCGCTGACACGGAAGAAGACGCGGTCCATCTGCTTCTTGATCAGGAAGAGCCACAGGGCGTCCACGGTCACGTCATCCAGGTCCGCGGCTTCCTGGGGAATCTCGTATTCCTCAGCGTCAAAGGGGTTGAGGGGGATCTTGCCGTCGTATTCGATCTCGATGACCGCGGCTTGGCCCTTGAAATTAAAGTATACATGGAAGGGCGTGTCCAGACCGGTCTCCTCGATCACGCGGATGAGTTCCTCGCAGGCCTCCATGACCGAGAACATGATTCGTTCCTCCAGGGACTTGGAGAAGCCGACCACAGAGGCGTAGCGCTGCACGCCCTCGCGCAGAAAGGCGAGCCAGCGACGGTCGGGCGGCAACTGCAGGGCGATGTGGTTGACGTCCATGCTCTCTCCGTCATTTCCCCAGCACGAACGCGTCGACAAAGGGCTCGACGCTTCGGAAATACACATACGCTGTGGGGACATACTTCCATTGAAATACCTGCCCACGCCGTCCCAAGTGATGACGATAAAAGCCCCCGGATACCTGGAGTGTCCCGGCGCCTGATTCAGCGTTCTCGCGTCGCCGCCTTGAGTCGATCATCCATGCTTCTGACGATAAACAGGCGCGGTTCCGGTTGACGGAGCCGGACGAAGAGCAGGGGGGCTAGAATAGCCCCCACAAGGCTGCCAAGCGCTCGTCATCGGCCTCGATACGGTCGATATCCTCGGGTTTGGGCGGAAGCACCAGGCAGGCCTCGTTTTCGCCGGGTTCGACGACGCGCACGGTGATCCCCTCGGGGATGGTCGCGCCCTCGGCCGTGAGCGCGGCCGAAGGATCGGCCAGGAGTCTGGCCTTGTAGTCCTCGTCGGCCCATGCTTTGGAAACGGCCTTGGCCCATGCTTTCTTGTTCTGATCTGTGACCTGCATGACTTTCTCCTTGATTTTACAATTGCTTTTGCATTGGGGTTTGTTCACACAACCTGCTAATACATAGTTTTTGAGTCCATTTTCTGCAAGGAAAGTAAGACCATAACGAAATCAGGGATTCAACAGCTCCAAGAGCTATACAGTAAATTTTGAATCGCAAGCATACCTTTAAGGTTAAAAATTGCAAGCCAAACTTCCTATCTCGTACCGGAAAACTGAAATTTGAGAATTTTTTTGGTAATATATCGAATGTTTTTCAAGAAGTTTTTATTATTTGCCTTCCCTCTGTTTTAGTGGATCATCAGAAAGGCAAAGCGATACATTATTAACATATAGTTATTTGAACGGCATGATAGCCGGAGGCCGCGAACGGCCTGCTCACCTGCCGGTGTGTAGCGGCAGCGGAACACTGGTCAGAGTGAAGCAGGAAGGTTAGGCAAAAATTTTTACAGATAAAAATAATAAGCTGATTCCAAATAAAATATTCAAATATATAATTATATTAGATATCGGCAAATTGAATTGATCTGGAGTCTTACATAATATTTTGTGGACTATAAAAGGGATCATACCTCCAATTCCAAAAATAATTCCGAATATCAATCCAATAGTAGTGCTCTTTTCAATTTCAATCAGTCCGTAAAAGAGTAAGAAAATAATTGGAATGTGAAGAAGCAAAAATCCAGTGATCTTAACTGGCAGATTGAGTATTTCCCATTCTTTTTCGTATGCCGATTCTATTTCGTGTAATAAAAGTAATGTCGCATTTACGATGTATAGGAATGTAAGAGTTTTCATATAACCTCATTAGCAGGTTTTGATTTATTCTGGTATCTACAATTAATCCGGGCCGTGTAAACTTATGCAGTGGATAATAATACTTTAACAAAAAAATTGGTATAGTGCATCAGCGTCACTGCGCAGTCTGTCCCTCTGCATGTTGTTGTAGGCTAATTTTCATTTGATGATGACGAGCGCCAGCCATGGTACAAGATTGAACACAAATATAAAAATTTTATAAACACCAATGAGCGAATATAGAACTGTGTTGAATGTATGTCTTGGCATTGGAAACCAGTTGCTGTGCATTCGATAGACGAAATCAATACCGAATCCAAATGCAACCATTAAGAATGATAGAACCAGCAGCCCTAAGTTCAGAATAGTGCACCACATGAAAAATTTGGTCAACATTGCAATATCCATTACGTTCTCCTTTTTCTTTACATCAAATGCCTGCCCTGAGTGACCGGAAAATTCGTCAGTCTTCTGTCGATAATCCCGATGTCCGTATTGATCCGGAATGCGATCCTCACCCCATACTTGGGATAATGCCGCAGGCTTGATACGTATCCCGGTATCCAGCCGGCATGTCCGTACACGGGGCCGAAGGGGCCGCTGGAATAAACCGCCACACCTGCACCGTATGTGACGTCGGCCAAATTCGGATCCACTGCCACTGCCCTGAGCAGCTCCGGAAGATAATCGCCGGCCATAGCCTCTCCAGAGAACAAGGCCGCTCCCCAGTGGGCGAGATCACGGGAGGTGCTGACCAGCCCTCCGCCTGTCCATTCCACTGCCGGGTTCCAGTGCAGGCGGCCAGCTGTGTCAAGGGTTTTAACAGGGAATCGGAAAAGATTGTCCGCCTGCAAGATTTCCAAACAACCGAATCATGATCTCAGAGGCGAAAATATAAAGTCCGAGAATTCCCCAGGCGATGATAAAGGTCATGGTAAAAAACGGGATCAGATCACGTTGACGCATATCAAAAACTCCTTCCTGTGAACAGTATTGGCATCAGGGATGTTTACCTCTTTGCCACAGCGCTATCAGAAACACCGCGAGAAGAATATATGTTCGGAAATGTCCACACCGACTCTTCCGAAAACAGCAAGGGGGTCCAGAACAGGTAGGCCCAACCTATATAGACCAGCGGAAAAGTCAGGATCGGATGCGCACGCACCCAGTGATGCGAACCGATGAATTGATCGCGCAAATCAGTCATTGGGAAAATCGACGTCCGTTACGTCCGCCACAAAAAACGGAAAATATAGCGCCAGCCCGCCAAAAACAATTATCAACAGAGAAGTTGTCAGCATCATCCAGGTTTTTTTATTTATTAGGCAACATTTTTTTCTGATTTGGACTTTTGTGCGGGAAATGAAATGCGTTTTCTTTTTGAATTTTCTTGACGTTTTAGAATATCTTCAAAGATTGCATCAGGATCATTTTTAAATTTGGAGGCATATTTCTTTCTCAAGTCCCTTGTTTCTTTTACAATAGGATGCGATGTTTCGAGAATACTTCAGCTATGGTTGATTATTTCTGGCCTCCATTAGTGTACACTGCTAGCCGTAGAGTGCACTCTCCTTTTAGCGAACAAACACATGGTCGTGTCAGTCCTTTTCATCCAGGACCTTTCGAACTTTTGCCGCAAGATCCTGTTTCGAGAAGGGCTTCTGGATGAAACTGACCCCTTCATCAAGTACACCATGATGCGCGATCACGTTTGCCGTATAGCCGGACATAAACAGCCATTTGAGATTCGGATAAAGTGTTAAAAGCTTTCCAGCCAGGTCCCGGCCGTTCATCTCGGGCATGACCACGTCAGTCATCAAGAGGTTGATCTCCTCACTGTTCTCCCGGGCCACATCCATGGCCTCTCCTGATGTGGCCGCAGTCAATACGGTATAGCCCAACCGTTCCAGCATCATCCGAGTCATCTTCAAGATGGTTGTCTCGTCTTCGACCAGCAGAATGGTTTCACTCCCATGGGTTTCTTCAGTATCAGCCCTTTCCGGTCGGGTAGTTTCGTCGACTGTTCTGTGACGCGGCAGATAGATCTTAAAGGTCGTGCCCTGGTCCGGCTCTGAATAGACATTGACGAAGCCATTGTTCTGTTTGGCAATGCCGTAGACTGTGGCCAATCCGAGGCCGGTCCCCTTCCCGACCTCCTTGGTGGTAAAAAACGGTTCAAACAGATTTTTCAGGGTCTCTGCATCCATGCCGCAGCCGTTGTCGCTCACCGCCAGCAGAACGAAGTCACCGGACACAAACCCCTGATGCTCTGAACAATAGGCTTCATCAAAGCTCACCTTGCCTGTTTCTATGGTCAACTTGCCCACCCCGGCGATGGCGTCCCGGGCGTTGACGCTCAGGTTGGCCAGGATTTGATCGATCTGGGAGGGGTCCATTTTGACAGGCCAAATGTCATGGCCTGGCTGCCAGGAGAGATCAATATCCTCTCCGATAAGTCGACGAAGCATTTTGAGCATTTCTTCTACTGTTGCGTTAAGATCCAATACCCGAGGTGCGATAGTCTGCTTCCGAGCGAAGGCTAAGAGTTGGCGAACCACATTGGTCGAACGTATCGCAGCCTTCTGAATTTCCTGAAGATTGTCATGAAGCGGCTGGGTCGAGTCCGCTTGATCCAAGGCCATCTCTGTATTGCCCATGATCACACCGAGCATGTTGTTGAAATCATGGGCCACACCGCCGGCTAGACGTCCCACGGATTGCATTTTCTGGGATTGAATGAGTTGGGCCTGGAGTTTTTCATTTTCAGCATCCGCCCGCTTTTGCTCTGTGATGTCCCTGAATTCGACGGTTCTAACCTGTTCCCCCTTATAAGGCACGTTGCGGGCTTCCAGCCGCATGGGAAATTCTTCTCCGTTTTTGCGCAATCCAAATGCTTCATACGGTTTTTCATAACCCGTCCGGATATTATTCATTACGGTTTCACGGGATCTTTCAGCTATCAGCAGCAGGCCGTTCATTCCTACAAGCTCTGAATATTCGTAGCCGGTCATCTCTGAAAGACCCTGATTACACTCCAGAATAAACCCCTGGTCATGAATGGCGATTCCCCCGAAAGATGCATTATGAAGTGCTTTAAAACGAACTTCGCTTTCCCGCAACGCCTCTTCGGCAAGCTTCCGCTCGGTGACATCCCAGACAGTCGAGACCATCAGATCTCTTTCGGGTAGGGGGATGTTCTTGGCTGTTATATAGAAGGGTTTCTTGCCTGGACGAGAAATCGGAACATCTTCCCAGTGCATTCGCTCAGGGTCATTGCCGGCGCAATCCTCAAGCACCCTTTTCTTGATCTCTTCTCTGAACGTCGCATCCGTATAGACAACTTCCCAGAAGTCGTTCGGTGCAGCCAACGCCTCCCGAGTGGTTCGGTAGAATGCGGCGAAATTCTCGTTCATGTAGCTGAAATGTACTTTTGGCTCGACCGAGTTGACGGCAACTCCCACTGGAAGATTATCCAAGGTGGCTTTGATAAAAGCTTCCCGTTCCTCCAACGCTTCAATAGCCTGTTTGCGCTCGGTGATGTCAGTCACAACACCCATCGTACCGATATATTGACCGTCCTGCTTGTCAAATCGGGGTCCGGCACCGATCACCACCGGAAATTTATGACCATCTTTGTGGCCCAGAATAATTTCATATCGGTCAGTATGTCCCTGGACACGTCTGGCTTCTGCTTCCTCTGCAATGGTCTGCTGTTCTACCGGTACCATATCCAGCCAGGATTTCCCTATAATCTCTTCGGGCAGAAGCCCGAGCATTTCTGATAACCGTTGATTGATGAATATAACGGTGCCCCGGGTATCTGTCAGGACAAGGCCTTCGGTCATGTACGTCATTATTTCTTCTGAAAAGAACCTGGCTTGGTACAGTTTTTTTTCAAGTTGCGAATAGTGTGTTTCCAGTTCCTGAACCCGTCTTTCCAATTCTTCATATTTGGGTTTTTTTTCCATGGATATTTGACCTTATTTTTACTTATGCTATTTGTTTGAGAAATAGCCTTTCGCGGAAAACGGAGATGATCACCGAAAGCTGCTGCCGCAGAAGCTCTCTATATCAGATAGGCTTTCCAGTGCAATAGAACCAATAAGAACTTATGCATCGATCAGCTCTTTTTTAAAGACTTGATATCGATTTCTTCCTGTTTGTTTGGCCTTATACATGGCGACATCGGCATTTTTCAAGAGAGCAGTTTCACCTGATCCATCATAAGGATAGACGGCTATGCCGATACTCGTTGTCACAATCAGTTGATGGGTATTAATTGGAAAGGGTTTGCGAAAACTCTCAACGATCTTTTGTGCAACCGGGGTGGCATCTTCTATGCTCCTTAATTCAGGGAGAATCAATACAAACTCATCGCCACCGAAGCGCGCAACGGTATCACTCTTCCTCATTGCTGAACTTAGACGCTCTGTCACTGCCTTGAGAAGAAGATCTCCCGTATCATGGCCCAGGGTATCGTTTATGTCCTTAGCGGCCGATTTTTTCAACATTTCTGACGGTTCGTATCCCAACAGGAATTTTGCGGAAGGGCTGACATAGGTGTAATTCAGATTCATATCCAGAGTGTAAATGACGTCATTAACATTCTCGGCCAGCAGGCGATACTTGTCTTTGTTTTCCTTCAAAGCCGCTTCCGTCTGCTTGCACTCTGCTTCAATTGCCTCCAGTTCCCGGATTCTTTCTTTTAAAGCGCCTAATTCTTTTGCCTGTTCGTGATGGGTATTTGACTGATCGCTCATGTGCTCCTTCCTTTAAGGGAATTTGAAGAGCCTTGCGACGGGACAGTTATTTCAGGTTTCCGGTCTATAGATAACCTTTCGCCAAAATACCCGGGATCTCCTCTGCCGGCAAAGGCCGGCTGAACAAGTAGCCCTGGATTTCGTCGCATCCCTGTTCCTGCAGGAAGGACAACTGCTCCCCTGTTTCCACACCTTCGGCAATGGTCTTCATATTCAGGCCGTGCGCCATAACAATCATCGTCTTGACGATAGCCTGATCTTTACTGTCGGAGGCTACGCCATCTATAAAGGACTTATCGATCTTCAAGAAATCCAGCGGCAGCTGTTTCAAATAGCTCAAGGATGAATATCCCGTGCCGAAATCATCAATTGCAACCCCTATCCCTAGCGCTTTGAGTTCAGTCAAGATCGCAATAGCTCTTTCAGTGTCTTTTATAATAGTGCTTTCCGTTATTTCCAATCCCAGGCAGTTCGGAGAAATCATCATATTTTGCAAGGCGGCCTTTATTATGGTTAACAGGTCCTGTTTCTCAAATTGGTGGCTCGATACATTCAGGGCAACTTTGCTCCCCTTATAACCGGCCTCCTGCCATGCTTTAATTTGCCTGCACACGGTGCGTATGACAAACTCTCCGATGGGCAGGATGAGACCGCTTGTTTCGGCCACGGGAATAAACTGCATGGGTGAAATCAAGCCCTTGTCGGGATGATTCCAGCGTATCAGCGCTTCCATCCCCGAAATTTTTCTCGTTGCCGCATCTACCTTCGGTTGATAGTAGAGTACAAGCTCATTTCGTTCCAGTGCCCTGTGCAGGTCGCTTTCCAGCGTCAAAAGTTCCTGTACAGCGGAGTGCATTGATTTTGAATAAAAGTAAAAGGTGTTTGTACCTTCGCTTTTTGTATGTCTCATGGCCTTTTCAGCGTTTACCAGAAGCTCGTCAACATCCGCTCCGTCATCAGGATACAGGGCAATGCCCATACTGGCCGTTATAAATACCTCGCGACCGTTTAAATCATAGGGTTTGGATATTTCCTTGAGTAATCGTCTGACCGGTCTTGCAGTGTCTTGGGCCTGATTGAGATCATGGGCCAATACTATAAACTCGTCGCCGCCGGCCCGGGATATAACATTTCCTGTTTCTCCTTCGACTGCTCTGGCAACGAAGTCATTTTTACGCAAAAAACCGGTAAGCCTGTCAGCAACAGCCTTCAGCAGCAGATCTCCGGTGGCATGTCCAAGCGTATCGTTGATCCGAGTAAAATCATCCAACCCGATGTAAATAATGGCAAATATTTTTTTATGACGGGAGGCATAAGCAATTGATTTTTTTATAAGCCCTTCATGAAACGTGCGGTTTGGCAGCCCGGTCAGTCTGTCATAATAAGCCATCAGGTAAATCTTTTCCGCCGCCTTCCTGATTTCCGTGAGGCTCTCAATGATCATCAGGGCGTAGAGTATGTCACCCTCTTTGCCATGGATGGCGGAAGCGGTGATATTAACCCAGACGATTCCGCCGTCCTTTCTGACATACCGATTTTCACTACGAACTACGGGACTGTGGCCTGCAAACAATTGTCTTGAAAGTTCTCTGCTTTTTTCTTTGTCTTCCTCATGGGTTATGTCAGCAATGCGTTTACCGACAAGTTCCAGTTGGGTATAACCCAGTAAATCACACAACATCTTATTCGCGGTAATAATTATGTCCTCCGGGTTTACCAAACCCATCCCGAAAGGGCCTTCTTCAAAGATTCTCCTGAATCGCTGTTCGCTTACCCGCAATTCCTCCTCGGAATTCCTGCGCTGCGTGATATCAATGCAAGACGCTATAGTGCGATCGGTTCCGGGAATCATGTCCGCGGCCAGCAAAAGATTTCGCGTTTCACCATGGCGGGTAATGAAGCGGAACTCATACTGGCGTGCTGCAGCGTCCGGATTCCGGCGCCGCAGATAATGGTTTTCCTTCATCCAAACCACATCAGCATGGTGAATAAATTCGGTCCAGGATTTTTTCCCTTCAACCTCCTGCCTTGAATATCCGGAAAGTTCTTCGAAATAAGAGTTGACATGGAAAATGATAGTGTCCTCTTCAATAATGAACATGGCTGTGCCAGAGGTCTCGAATATGGCGCGGTAGTAGTTCTCAGACTGGCGCAGGGCTTCTTCGGCCCTCTTGCGCTCCACTATCTCGCCAATTAAATGAGCTGCGGAACGAATCCTTCGTTTGGCCAGTTCAATGATAAAAGGAGGACGGCTTTCATAGGCATTTGAACACTCGACTAAGTCTTTGACATCTACACCGTATTTTTTAGCCAGCTCAGACAATCTGTGAACCTCAGTTGGCGGGTTGCCGTATCCGACATTAATTGTGCCGATTTTCTCACCGCTGGCAAATATAGGCACGGCATAAAGCCGGACCCCCCCTTCACACGCAACATCCACCGGATTTCCTGTCTCCATGGCCTGTTTTGCGGTTTTCCAGCATGATTCATGGCAAAGCCATTTCCCGCAACTCAGGGCCTGTGAACTGTCATCTGTCTTACACAAACTATATGAAGCCTGATCCATGAGCCTGCACCAGGTAGAAGAAAATATGCCCAGGGCATAATCGCCGTTTCTTTCATAAACCGCAACCGATGTGCCGAGTAACTCCAAGAAATCACATACAATATTTCTAAGCGTTTGATCTCCTACCGCATCAAGTATCTCGCGGCTGGTATTGAGTTTTGTCAAATCCCCGTAAGGCGGGACATAAGGTTCCTTTGAGGCGTAGTCTTCAGCCAAAGGGGTTTCCTGTTGACTGGAAAGCATCCATTCGATTTTTTGTAAGTCTTCTTCGGCCTGTTTGCGCTCGGTGACATCGCGAATATTGCATTGAACCAACCTTGTCTTATCGACCATATAAATATCGCTATAAATAACTTGCCCCGTCTTTGTTTGTACCGGCGCATCTTTGTAATGAAGAATGCCGTCCTTTTCCAGTGTCTGCAATATTTCCTGAATAACTCCAATATCATCGGGAAAACCTATATGTATTAAACCTTTGTCGATAAGCTCATCATGGAAATAGCCCATCATCTCCGAAATGGCAGGATTGGCATGGGTTATCCTTCCTTCAGCTTTTTCCAGAAGTAAGATCCCGTCATCTGCAGTTTCAAAAAGCCGCCTGTAGCGTTCTTCAGATTCTGATAACTGGTTTGCCAGTCGTTTGCGCTCGGTGATGTCTTCTAGAGCAAGGAGGATAAGCCGCTCTTTTCCGGACTTTCTTTGAATTTCCCGGGCATTGACAAGCATGGTGCGCTTGCCGGTGTCGGCAAATTCGTGTTCAACCTCGTAGTCCTCAAGGGTTGTTTTTTGGGGAAGGAGGGTTTCCAGCAGTTCCCGCAGTTTGGGGATATCCCACTGTTGATTGCCCAAGTCATAGATAAGCTGGCCCAAGGTCTCTTCAGGCTTTACTTTAAAAACGTCATAAAAGGAACGACTGGCGGAAATCACCCTTAAATCTTGATCCAGCACGATCAAGGGTTCACGTAAGGTGTTGATGATGCTCTCGGCGTATACCCGGGCTTCCTCCTCGAATGTTTTAGAATATGCCATTTTTCAACTCTCCCAATAGAGATACATTCAAATTCTATTACCATCAGTACAAATTCTGCTGGAATTCAACAAAAACCTGCCGGATTTTTTGAGGCGGACCGAGTTTTTCCATGGCATCGTTGACGCTGTGGTATTTGAGCTCGATCAGCTGCGGGAGCTTAGCAGTGTCCAACTCGCCCACGCCGCGTTCCACATAATGGCCCAATACAAAATCCAAAAATTCCTGCTGCTAGCATCGTAGCCTTGAAAGATTCGATCCCTGTGGGATTGTACACGCTCGGCCCTAGTGACCGGCGGCAAGGCAAAAGCGATATAGGCCAGCACATCGTCTTCAGCCTTCCAAAAGCTACAAGGATTTGAGCAGAAATGAAATTGGGTGCACCTTGCCTCCCGAACCTATGGAATTCAAAAAGGAAATTTTTGGCGCGGAAACCTGTCGGCTTTTCTTGGTGCTCCCGCAGACGCGGTTATAAAGAACCGGCCTCGGCTCTTTGCCTTTCACCGCGTGCGGCCCTTGGCCGCCCTCAGTGCCGCCCCGGCGGCACCCGCGCCTAAAGAAATCTTCTCTTTTCGTTTAACCTCATGCAGCGCCGGCTGCGCTTTTGCAGTCATTATCACCCGCAGCAAGAAAATAAATGGGGTCTACGTTCAAGCGAGGACTCGTCTCAGGACCATCATCGAGCTACCCCGGTACCATGCACTGTCAGCCGGGCAGTTCAGTTCCCAGGTTTATGATTTCCAAGTATCCGGTATAGCTGAAAACCCGGTTGCGCTTACGGGATGTCAGTTCCCGAACAATTCCCAAACGCTCCATATGCTTAAGGGATTTGTTGACCGTAGCCGGCGTTGGAACAAAGGCAGCGTTGCCGGGTCGGGTGCCGCCAATCCAGTTCTGTGTTCTTCGAAATTCACCGGGTGTCTGATTGGAACCTCGCCCTCTGGAAAGCAACACAGCGTGCATTTCCTTGATCAGGCGCAGGGACAAGGGAAACCCCTCGGCCAAGCGCTTCAGCCCATGGTCCAGGGCAGCTACATAATTGCTGACCTCCCGGACATCGTCCAGTGGTACACCAGGCTCCATATCCAGTTCAAATAGCAAGAGGTCGGAAAGCGATGACTGCGTGCCCTCAATCATGGAGGAGAGAACCGCCTCCTTACGAACATACATATAAAGGAACAAAGAAATGTCCGGAAGGAAGGTTGAGATGCTGTCCAGCCTCCCTAGAGCGAGGAGCGCTTGGTCAAACTTGCTGCGCAAATCCGGCGTCCAGTCAATGGGCGGATTCGGCGGCAATGGCTCTGGAACAAAGGCTTTGGCCTTCTCACCCACCGTTGATATTGTAAGGTATCGCCCCTGAAGTTTTCGTTTCATCGTTTGGTCGTATCTTAAAATAAGATTCGATATTATTTTAACTTATTGCTTTATTCTAAAATAACGAAGATAAAAACCGAAATCAAGCTTCTGTAATTAAAAACCAAATAGTAAGAACTCTACCACTCGAAGCTATGGAATTCAAGAAGGATATTTTTGAAGAAAAATATGTGTTGCTGGAGTCGAGCCGCAGCAACCCGTTGATTAAGTGAAACAACACCGGAGGTGTTCCTGGAAAACAGGGTTTCACAGGGGGGGCATATGTGACCTGGATCAAACAAAAAGAGAGCAGAGGCTCTCAAACTGCACTGCCGCCGGCCGCGTAGACGGCCTCAAGATGACCGTTCTCGATGAGCAGACCAGGGCCAGGAGGAAGAGGATGCGGAACTGGACGGTGGGTGGCGGGAAGAACCAGCAGAGGATCAGGGCCGTGAGGGTGAAGCGCATGCTCATCATGAAAAGCGGAGGAAATTCTCCGAGAGCGGCCTTGGCAAAGGTAAAGCCCATGCCCCATATCACCGGGACCGAGAGGGCGAGCAAAAAATCGAAGATTGAGAGTCGCATGGTTATCGTTCGTCCCTTTCTGTTGGACTTTTTTCGAATGTCCCTATCCCTTAGGCAGCAGGCCAGACCCATGCAGAATATGAAGAATATCCTTCCATGCATGTCTGCTACTAAAAAGCGGGCGGTTGATCAAGCCTGGACGAATTTCAGGTCAGGTTCAGCAGATAGGGGGCCGAGGTCCGTCAAAAAGAGCGACTGGAAATGAATGGAAAATTAGCTTACAAACAGGGACCAAGGCGCAGAAGTCCAGACTTCGTAAGTTCCTGGCAAATTTGATACTTAACTATTTAAAATGCTTGGATTGTCTTCAAAATTGGACATTCATGAGGTGTCGGGTGTCGGCTGGCAGCCCTACCGCTGGCTGCAGACGCCCAGTTTGATCGAAAAAGAAACTTTGTTTTAATAAATTGATATTGTGAATCTTTTTTCCTGACACCCGAAACGTGACACCTTAAACCTCATGAATGTCCAATTTTACAAACAGTAAAAGGAACCAGCATGCATCATCACGAACCGGACAAAATCATCTATTCCATGCGGGGGGTCAGCAAGCGCTACAATCAGCAGCTGGTCCTCAAGGACATCTCGCTGTCCTATTTCTACGGCGCCAAGATCGGCGTCATCGGCCTCAACGCCTCGGGCAAGAGTTCCCTGCTGCGGATCATCGCCGGCGAGGACCGGGATTTCGAGGGGGAGACCCACCTGGCTCCCGGGTACAGCATCGGCTTTTTGGAGCAGGAGCCCCACATCGACGACACCAAAACGGTTCGAGAAGTGGTGGCGGAAGGGGCCGCGTCGACCTTTGAACTCCTGGATGAATTCGAGGCCATCAATGCCCGTTTTGCGGAGCCCATGGACGACGAGGCCATGCAAAAACTCCTGGACCGACAGGCGGACGTCCAGTCCAGGCTGGATGCGGCCGATGCCTGGGAGATCGACAGCCGCCTGGAGATGGCCATGGACGCGTTGCGCTGTCCTCCGGGGGACAGCCCTGCGGCGGTCATCTCCGGCGGGGAACGGCGGCGGGTGGCCCTGTGCCGACTGCTGATACAACAACCGGACATCCTGCTCCTGGACGAACCTACCAATCATCTGGACGCCGAAACCGTGGCCTGGCTGGAACACCATCTTCAGTCCTATCAGGGAACGGTCATCGCGGTCACCCACGACCGCTATTTTCTGAACAACGTGGCCGGATGGATTCTGGAGCTGGATAGGGGACGGGGTGTTCCCTGGAAAGGAAACTATTCCTCCTGGCTGAATCAGAAAAAGGCCCGTCTGGAAAAGGAGAAAAAGGGGGACAAGCGCTGGCGGGTGACCCTGGAACGGGAGCTGGAATGGATCCGGATGAGTCCCCGGGAGCGGCAGGCCGACAGCCGGGAGCGCGTCCGAAACTACGGGCAGCTGCTGTCCGGAGCCGCGCGGAGCCGGGATGAGGACCTGCAGATCAGTATCCCGGCGGGGCCGCGCCTGGGAGATGTGGTGCTGGAGGCGGACGGGGCGAGCAAGGCCTATGAGGGAATCCTGCTGCTGGAGGGCATGTCATTTCTGGTGCCCCCGGGAGCCATCGTGGGCATCATCGGGCCCAATGGGGCCGGAAAGACCACCCTGTTCCGCATGCTCAGCGGAGAAGAGACGCCGGACAGCGGGACCCTCCGCCTGGGTCCCAGTGTGCGGATGGCCTATGTGGAGCAGAGCCGCCGGAACCTGAATCCGGAACAGACGGTCTGGGAGGCGGTCAGCGGCGAACAGGACACCATCCGCCTGGGCGAGCGGGAAGTCAATTCCCGGGCCTACGTGGCCCGCTTCAACATCACCGGAGCCGAACAGCAGAAAAAGGTCGGGGAGCTCTCCGGGGGGCTGCGCAACCGGGTGCACCTGGCCATGATGCTCAAGGAAGGGGCCAATCTTCTACTTCTGGACGAACCTACCAACGACCTGGACGTGAACACCATGCGCGCCCTGGAAGACGGCCTGCTCAATTTCGCCGGCAGTGCCATGGTCATCAGCCACGACCGCTGGTTTTTGGACCGGGTGGCCACCCACATCCTGGCCTTCGAGGGCGGCAGCCGGGTCCTCTGGTTCGACGGCAATTTCAGCGAATACGAACAGGACAAGCGACAGCGGCTGGGCGAGGAGGCCCTCCGGCCGCATCGGATCAAATATCGGAAGCTGACCCGTTCCTGATGGATGCTGTGAAGTCTGGCATTACCGGGGTCAGCCCTGTGACCCCCGGCCGGCAGCGCCTAGCGGAACTCCCCGGCCTCGGCCGAAACCCGTCATCAGGTCAAGTATCTCGCCGGACGAAAACAGGGCTTGGTTTCGAATTTCATGGATTTTAAGAGCATTCAAAGATGATACTTGCCAAACTTGGGGCCTTGCTTGGGGGCATCGGGCTGTTCCTGCTCGGCATGCATCTCATGACCGACGGTTTGAAGAAATCCGCCGGCGGCGCCCTGCGTAACATCCTGGACAAGGGGACCAGCACCCTTTTTCGGGGAATCCTGTGGGGAGCGGTGATGACGGCCCTGGTTCAGTCATCGAGTGCCGTGACCGTCGCTCTCATTGGATTCGTGAACGCCGGCCTCATGAAGCTGCGCCAGGCTGTCGGGGTTATTTACGGGAGCAACATCGGGACGACCATGACCGGATGGCTGGTGGCCCTCGTGGGTTTCAATTTCGACATCAAGGCGGTGAGCCTCCCCTTGATCGGGATCGGCATGGGCCTCTGGGTCGTTTTCGGGCAACGGCGGCAGGGCGCCTTTGGATTCGCCCTGGCCGGTTTCGGAGTGTTCTTCATCGGCATCGATGTCCTGAACGTCACGTTCCATGACCTCAAAGCCACGATTGAACTCGAAGCCCTTTTCAGGCACGGGTTGTGGGGAAGTGTTCTTTTTGTGGGGATCGGGTTTCTGCTGACCATGCTGATGCAATCTTCCAGTGCGGCCATGGCTGTGAGCCTGACAGCTGCCTCCGGGGGGATGATCCCTTTGAACGCCGGAGCGGCGATGGTAATCGGCGCCAATCTGGGGACCACGTCCACGGCCGCCCTGTCCGTTATCGGATCAACTCCAAATGCCAAACGAGTGGCCGGAGCCCACGTTGTATTCAATCTGCTGACCGGTGCGGCAGCCCTTGTGATCCTTCCTCTGTTTCTCGGATTGCTTGTGTCCCTGCGACATGCGGCGGGTCTGGAGAACGATCCGGCGCCTCTGCTTGCCTTGTTTCATACCGCCTTCAATCTTCTCGGCGTCCTGTTGATGCTGCCGCTGACCGGGTTTTTGGTTCGTTTTTTAAATGGCCGTTTTCGTGCGGCAGATGAGGCCTTGGCCCGACCACAATACCTGGACCGAAATATCGTCAGCACCCCGTCTCTGGCCTTGGAAGCCCTGTTCCTGGAACTTGGTCGGATCGGTGATATTTCGCGACGGATGTGCAGACGCACCCTGGGTAGCGCAGCGCAGGGAGCAAAGACCCAGATAGAAGATCGCAGAGCTTTGGAGAGCCTTATCGACGCCGTGGGCGAGTTTGCGAACCAGATGCGCGGGCAGGGCATGCCCCGGGATCTGTCAGGCTTACTATCTGATGCCCTCCGGGTATCCCGCTATTACACCGAAGCTGCGGAATTGGCCGAAAATGTGACTGCCGCACGCGTCAAAAACGGCCGGATCGACTCGCCTGAACTGGAACAAGCGATCGAAAGCTTCGAGAGCCTGGTGGATCAGTTGGCGGAAATGGCGGATTCCGGTTCCAGTGAGTATGACCCTGTGCAGGGACAGCACCTTGTTCAGCAAGTTCTGGAGGATTACCAGACACTCAAATCAAGGCTGCTTCAGGCCGGAGCCGATGGGCTGCTTCCTGTCCGCCTTCTGGTGAACGAACTCGATACCCTGAGCAATATCAGACGGATCGCTGAACAGTTGGAAAAGGGATCACGATATCTGGCCTATTTGCGAAAGCGCTCCTCTCCTGTGGCCGAAGACAGCAAAGAACGGGAAAATACCTCGGTTTCATAATGTATCGGCAACTTTTGAGCATGAGGAATTGAGCCATTATCAAAGCAAATTCCAATTTTAACAATATTTCAAGTATTGCTAATTATTTTATGGCATTAAGGTTCAAAGCCGTAATGTCGGTACGAAGTCTGTAGATAGTACAAGGATCACGAAGCGCTGATTTTAGATTGACAAGTTTCTCAGGCAACGATATAATTTCTTCAATTATCCCGGCTCTGAAAACGATCATTTTTCAGTTTCCCAAACCAAGCCCTGAGGATCGGTATGACCGGTTCAAATACTCTGCAGAGCGAGCTTCTTAGCGTCGAGCACCTGTATAAGTCCTTTGGCGGCATCCAGGCTCTGACTGATTACGGTCTTTCCCTGAATCAGGGGGAGCTCTTCGGACTTATCGGGCCCAACGGCGCCGGAAAAACAACGGTCTTCAACCTGTTGTCCGGAGTGCTGCACCCGAGCAGCGGCCGCATCCTCTTTTCCGGCCGGGACATTTCCTCGAATCGACCCTATCAGAACGCACGGCTGGGTCTGTCCCGAACCTTTCAAAATATCCGTCTTTTTGGGGACTTGACCGTTGAAGACAATATCAAAGCCGCCTTCCACATGCCGCTCGGAACACACTTCTGGAGCACTGTTCTGCATCTGCCCGGGTTTATGCGCTCGGAGCGTGAAATCGCCAGGCAGGCCGCGGAATGCCTTCACCTTTTGGAACTGGCCCCCTACAGACAGGAAAAGGCCCGCAACCTGCCCTTCGGCCTGCAGCGCAGAGTCGAAATCGCCAGGGCCCTGGCCTCTTCGCCCAGGCTTCTGCTCCTGGACGAACCGGCCGCGGGCATGAATCCCCACGAAACCGAAGACCTCATGGAGACCATCCAGAGCATACACGCCCGATATCAGCTGACCATCTGCCTGGTGGAGCACGATATGAACGTGGTCATGGGCATCTGCCCCCGCATTCAGGTCCTGGATCAGGGCCGGGTGCTCATGGAGGGAAGCCCTCAGGAAATTCAGAACGACCCGCGGGTCATCAAAGCCTATCTCGGCGCCCCCAGGGAAGAATGCCATGCTGAAAATTGAAGATCTCCACGTCTACCGGGGGCGGACCTATGTTCTCAAAGGCATTTCCATGGAAATCGCCCAGGGGGAGGTGGTGGCCCTGATCGGGGCCAACGGCGCCGGAAAAACAACGACTCTGAAGACGATCTCCGGTCTGCTCCCCATGAAGCAGGGCAGTATCAGCTACAAACCGGACAGGACGGTTCAGTCCAGCTCGCTGGCCGGCACCGGGGTCGAAGACATCGTCCGTTTAGGGATCTGCCACTGTCCTGAGGGCAGGGGGATCTTCGCCGGTCTGAGCACGGCAGAAAATCTCATGGCCGGTGCCTACCTCCGCCGGGACAAGGCCGCCATTCAGGAAGACTACCAGCGGGTCTGCAAGCTGTTTCCCATTCTGGGCGAACGGCGAAAACAGGTCGCCGGCAGCCTTTCCGGAGGCGAACAGGCCATGCTGGCCATTGCTCGGGCCTTGATGGGCCGGCCCAAGCTCCTGCTTCTGGACGAGCCGTCTCTCGGGCTGGCCCCGCTAGTGGTGGCCACCATTTTCGAGATGCTGGCCGAAATCAATCAACAGGGGATCACCATCCTTTTGGTGGAACAAAACGCGGTCATGGCCCTGGAACTGGCCCACCGGGCCTATGTCCTGGAGACCGGGACGGTGGCCCTGTCCGGCCCGAGCCGGGAAATCGCCAGTGACGACCGGGTTCGGAAGGCCTATTTGGGGGGACGCACATGAGCGGCGGGTATATTCTGCAGCAATTGGTCAACGGATTGATCCTGGGCAGCATGTACGCCCTGATCGCCATCGGCTTCACCATGATCTACGGCATCATCCGGCTGATCAATTTTGCCCACGGGGATGTGGTCATGATCGGATCCTTCATGACCCTGGCCTTTCTCCAGGCCCTGGGCTGGCCTTTCTACCTGGTGGCCCTGGCGGTCATGGTCGGCGGGGCCCTGGTGGGAGTGGCCATCGAAAGGTCGGTTTTTCGCCCCATGCGCGGCGCCCCTCAGGTCACCGGCTTCATTGCTTCTCTGGCCCTGTCCATCATGATCCAGAATATGGGCATCCTTCTGCTCACGGCCCAGCCCCGGAACTTCTCCTTCCCGGATATCTTCCAGCAGGTGATCACCCTGGGTGCGGTCAGCTTCAGAATGGTGGATCTGGTCATCATGCTCACGGCCTGGATCCTGATGATCGGCCTCATCCTCCTGGTCAAGATGACCCGCCTGGGCGTCGGCATGCGGGCCACGGCGGAGAACCTGGAGGTGGCCCGGTTGATGGGGATCAATATCAATCGGACCATCATGGCCACCTTCGCCATCGGCGGCAGCCTGGCCGCCACTGCCGGCCTGATGTACGGCGGTAAATTCGGTCAGATCGACCCCCTGCTGGGGTTTGTTCCGGGTTTGAAATCCTTTGTAGCTGCGGTAGTGGGGGGGGTCGGCTCCATCGCCGGGGCCATCTGCGGCGGCTACATCATCGGCATGGCCGAGGTTTTGTTCGTCGGCTTTTTGCCGCCGATTTACTCGGCCTACCGGGATGCCTTTGTGTTTGGTCTGCTTATCCTGATCCTGCTGTTCATGCCCAATGGTTTGTTCGGGAAAAAATCAGAGGATAGAGCCTGATGTACACCTTGTCCCAACGACTCGTCTTTATCGGACTCGCCCTGGCCGGGGGCCTGCTCATCCTGCTCATGCGCCAGTTCTTGAACGACTATATCCTGTCCATCGCCGGATTCGTGGGTATTTACGTCATTCTGGCGGTCAGCCTGAACATCACCAACGGCTTCACTGGCCTGTTCTCTCTGGGCCATCCGGCCTTCATGGCCATCGGGGGGTATACCTGTGCCATTCTGACCTTTCCGGTCCAGCGCAAGGGCTACTTCCTGTCCGGACTCCCGGACTGGCTGGCCGGTACGGAATTGAGCTTTTTCCCGGCCCTGCTCATCGGCGGCCTGTTCGCAGCCCTGGGCTCTCTGCTCATCGGCCTGCCTGTCCTGCGCCTGCGGGGACATTACCTGGCCGTGGCCACCCTGGGGGTGATCATCATCGTCCAGGTCCTGATCACCAATATGGGCGGCATTACCCGGGGCCCCTTAGGACTGAACGGACTTCCGACCCTGACCAACCTCTGGTGGGTCTACCTCTGGGTCCTGATCACTCTTTACCTGGGCTGGAAGCTGAAATTCTCCTCCTTTGGTCGGAGCATGCTGGCCATCCGGGAAGACGAAATGGCTGCTGACTGCCTGGGGATCAACCTGTTGCGCACCAGGGTGCAGGCCCTGATGGTCGGCGCCTTTCTGGCCGGAGTGGCCGGGGGGTTATGGGCCCATCTGGTCACGGCCATCACCCCGAAATCTTTTTCCCTGATCCTGGCCTTCACCATCGTGGTCATGGTGGTGGTCGGCGGCAGCGGCAGCATCACCGGATCCCTGCTGGCGGCCGTGATCTTTTCCATGCTGACCGAGGCCTTCAGACCCCTGGAGGAGAGCCTGAACGTTTACGGCATCGGTGAAATCGTCTTGTCCCTGATCCTGATCCTCATTCTGATCTACCGTCCGATCGGTCTGTTCGGGACCAGCGAGCCCGGCTGGCTCAGCCCTGGAAAACGGAAATCTTTGAGTGGGACGGCCGGGGACTGACCCTCGATCTGATCCGGGAGCAAGGCAAGATTCTGAATGGCTATTCTGTTAACACCCAACACACAAAGGAGGCTCACATGTGGCGAAAAACCTGTCTCTCTATCATCCTGGCGGTGTCTGTCCTGGCCGGACAGGCCCAGGCCGCCGAGACCATCAAGCTTGGCGCCCTGTACAACCTGACCGGCGGCATGTCCTCGATCGACGCTCCGGCCCTGCGCGGAGCCAAACTCAAGGCCCAGCTCCTCAATGAACAAGGCGGGGTTCTGGGCAAACAGCTCGAAGTGATCGGCTACGACACCAAAACCGATCAGAAAGCGGCCGCCACCCAGGCCAAAAAGGCCCTGTCCGACGGAGTTGTGGCCGGCCTGGGCTACGGGGACACCACCTTTGTCATGGCCGCGGCCCCGGCCTTCCAGGCCAAAGGGGTGCCTTTTGTCACCTCCGGGGCCACCCATCCCGAACTGCCCAAATGGGTGGGGGACTACATGTTCATGGCTCCGTTCGGGGACGACGACCAGTCCTACGCCATTGCCGATTACACCTATAAAGTGCTTGGCGCCAGACAAGTGGTGGTCTGGACGGACAATTCCATGGACTTCACCAAGGCCCTGTCCAAGTTTTTCAAGGAACGTTTTCAGGAACTCGGAGGAGAAATCATTCTGGAGGATTTCTTCATGATGGGAGACAAGGACTTCTCGGCCCAGATCGCCCGTCTGAAAAACACCAGCCCCAAACCCGATGCGGTCTTCATCTCGGCCATTCCCAACGAAGCCGGCCTGACTGTCAAACAGATCCGGGAATCCGGACTGGATTTGCCCATCGTCAGTGGCGACGGTTTCGACACCGAACTGGTGACCTCGGTCCCGGGTCCGGAGCTGGCCAATGACGTCTACTTTTCCACCCACACCTACCGGGGCGACGATCGGCCCGAGGTCCTGAATTTTATCGAGGAATACAACAAAGCCTATGGCCGGGATCCGGAAAATGCCTTCTGCCCCCTTGGGTTTGATGCGGTGGGGCTTATCGCCGACGCCCTGGAACGGGCCGGCAGTACGGACGGGGAGGCCCTCCGGGACGCTTTGGCCAACACCAAGGGCTACCAGGCCGTGACCGGGGAAATCACCTACGCCAGACCAAGCGGCGTGCCGGTCAAAGGGGTTTCCATCATCAGTGTCCATGATGGGAAGTACAACGTGGAAAAAGTCTGGTATCCCGAGTATTGATTCGTGAAAACCATGCTTTCGGCCGGCCGATGGATCGGCCGGCCGAAACATCACCCCAAGACCAGCAGAGGATAGTCGCTATGCAGACGATCAAACTTGAGGAATTGAATGAAAAATCTTTTCTTGAGGCCGATATCGACAAGGCCATTCTCGCGGTCGGCTCCACCGAGAGTCACGGAGGGCATCTGCCTTACGGCTGCGACACCTATGTCGGCTATGACCTGGCTCTGGAAGTAGCCGGAAAATTATCCAGGACCGTGGTGGTCCCCCCGCTCTGGTTTGGAATGAGCCTGCACTACCGCCACAAACCCATGGCGGTCAGCCTCAGCAGCGAAACCCTGAGCCTGGTGGTCAAGGAAATCCTGGAATCGCTCGTCCACTGGAACATCCGGAAAATTCTGGTGATCAATGGCCATGACGGCAATATTCCGTCCATTGAGATCGCCGCCCGGGACCTCAAGCTCAAACATCCGGATCTGGGACTGGCCGTGCTGGACGCCTGGTGGGTCACAGCCGGAAATCTCCTGCCCGAGAACACCTTCGAAGTCTGGAACGGGCTCGGGCACGGCGGCGAAGGCGAGACCTCCATCGGGTTGGCCATGTTCCCGGAACTCTGCGACCTCTCGCAGGCCAAGGGCATGGTTCCGGAGATGGACCCCAATGTGAAGCTCGTCTGGAACTTCCAGGAATTGACCGATTTCGGTGCCAGCGGGGCCCCGGAAAAAGCCACACCGGAAAAAGGGCAGAAGATGAAGCAGGTCCTGGTTGATTATCTGGTTGACTTTGTTCAGCGCATGGACAGGCAGAACTGGCGCTATGAGCGCAGCTGAAACCCAGAAAAAAATCGCCGTTGTCTTCACCGGCGGAACCATTAGCATGCTTCCCCGGCAGGGAGCAGCCGGGGTGGTGCCTGACGATGAAGCGCACAGACTCCTGGAGGCTCTCGCGCCGCTGCATCACGAGATCGGCATTCAGAGCGTAGCCTGGGGCAACCGGCCGAGTCCGCACATGGATCATGCGCTCATGTTCAGGCTGGCCAAAGACCTGGACGCACTGTTGACTGATCCGGGCATCATCGGTGCGGTGGTCCTGCACGGTACGGATCTTCTGGTAGAGTCCGCTTTCCTGGCCGATCTCTGTCTGGAGACCAGGAAACCCGTGGTTTTCACCGGCTCGATGCGCTTTTACAGCGAACTCGGTTACGACGGCATCCGCAATCTTTTGGGAGGGATCAAGGCCTGCCTGTTGCCCATACCTGAAGAAATGGGCGTGGTCCTGCTCATGACCGATCGACTCTTTGCCGCCCGGGAGGTGGTCAAAGTCAACTCCTTGAATATAGACGCCTTCGAAGCTCCGGGAAGCGGGCCGGTGGGCTATGTGGCCGGAGAAAGCCTGATGCTGACCAGGCACCCCCAAAAACGTCTTCGCCCCTTCCAGGCTCTCGCTCTCGACACTCGAGTGCCCATGGTTTCGTGCTTTCCGGGCATAGAACCTGGAATCATCGATGCTCTGTCGGCCACCAGCCCTGCAGGTTTGGTCGTGGAGGGCTTCGGGGCCGGCAATGTCCCCCCTGGACTGGTGGAGCCCCTGCTCAGATTCATCAACAATCAGATTCCGGTTGTCCTGACCACTCGCTGTATTGACGGCGGGGTCTGGCCTCTGTACGGCTACCCCGGCGGGGGAGCCGATCTTGAGGCCAGAGGGATCATTTCAGGAGGCCGTCTGACGGCCCACAAGGCTCAAATTCAGCTCATGGCCTGTCTTGGTTCGAATATGGACCTTGCGGCCATCCGGCGTATTTTTCAAACAATCTGCCACTAACCCCTTTTCACCACTCCGACCCTCTGGACGGACTTCGGGCTCGACGTCATTTGACCCGGGGGAGGGAGGCTGATAGAGGGTCATTTCCTGAAGCGAACATCCATGAAAAAAACCGGCTGCTGCAGACACGGCGGCCGAGAACAGGAGCTCCATATTGAAGTTGGATTTTCAGCCCATATCCTTAGATAGGCAGAAAGAATACGGGGAACGACTCAGGTTGATGCCCCAAGTGTCCTCAGACTACAGCTTTGTGCATTTTTGGAGCTGGAGAAACGAATATCAACTGGAGTGGGCCTGGGACACTGAACTGGTCTGGATTCGGCAGAATTATCCCAGCCAAATGTATTGGGCCCCTGTAGGCCCCTGGAACAGAAGAGACTGGCAGCGAGTTTTTCAGGACCCGGAGTGGCAGACGATCCAGTTCACACGAATTCCGGAGGCCTTGTTCACCCGCTGGAAGCAAGATATCGGCCCGGCCTGCGCTTTGCAGTCCAACCGGGATCATTGGGATTATCTCTACTCTGTTCAGGAACTGATCGAGTTGAAAGGCAATCGTTTTCATAGGAAAAAGAACCTCTTGCGCCAGTTTGTCCGAAACTATGCCTATGAGTATCTTCCTTTGACCGAGGAATTGGTGGAAAAGGCGCTTACCTTGCAGACGGAGTGGTGCCTGTGGCGCGACTGTGAAGATTCCACAACCCTGGAGGCTGAGAATCGAGCCATTCTGAACGTATTTACCCACTGGCAGGAATTGAAGGGGGTCTTTGGGGCAGGCTTGTCAGTGGACGGAAATATGGTGGCCTATACAGTGGCCGAACCTCTGGACGATTCCACGGTGCTTATTCATTTTGAAAAAGGCTGTCCAGAACATAAAGGGGTCTACCAGGCCATTAACCAGATGTTTCTGGAGAATTCCGCTGCTCATTTCAGCACGGTAAACCGGGAACAGGACATCGGGGATTCCGGGTTGCGCAAATCTAAAGAATCCTACAATCCCAAGGCCTATCTCAAGAAATATGGAGGCCGGCTCCGCTAGCTCCTATTTTTGGCGGAAACGTATCCAAGCAAAGCGGGGCTGTCAGGTATCAGCCAGACCTTTCAGGTCGCAGGCGATGACGGTCAGGTTGTCCGTACCCAGGCGCTTTTCCAGAACTTCCCTCTTCAAGATCTGGACCAGGTCCACTGCATCGAGGCAGTTTGCGGCGAATGATCCGATTGTTTCATTGTCCACGGCATCGAACAGTCCGTCGCAGCCTGCGATGAGAAAACAATCCTCTTGCTCAAGACGGCGGGTATGAATCCAGGGATCGGCAATGATCCCGGCTTCGCGAAATCTTGCGTCTCCAAAGCTTCTGGTGGGCATGAGTCCCTGAAAGCCGGACATGACGTAGGGATAGGAGATTCTGGCCCCGGCTTCCTGGATGCGTTCTTTTTCTGCCTTGTTATCCAGACGGTGATCTTCGCTGAGTTGCAGAGTGCTGTTTTTTTGGGCAAGCAGTATTCCTGAGTCCCCGCAATTGGCCGTGGTGAGCCTGGAGCCTTGGATCAGGAAAGTAGCCGCGGTGCAGCCGGATTCTTCAGCGGCCAATTCCTTATCAAGGGCTGTGAAAGCTTGCCTTAAGGCCTTGTTCGGACTTTCCCCGGCGTCCAAAGACCGGAGAAGACGCTGATGGAGATGGCGGGCGGCGTACTCAGCAGCGTCTTTTCCGCAATGCCCGTCGAAAACACCTCCGAATATCCAGCCCCGGTCTCCGAAGTCGCTGATCAGAGTATATCTGTCCTCCATGGCCCAACGGGGGCCCTGTTCTGAAATGACTGCGGTGCGCATGTTTCTCCTTTTGTCATTTCAAGCCTCTGGTGATAATTTGAGCAGGGTTTCCAGGTGCGACAATTCCTGGGCGCTGCAAAACAGAATTTCGCAAGCCAGCAGGATGGTGCCATAAATTTTCCCTGCCACCGCCAGTTCTTCAGCGGTCCAGTTTTCCTGATCCGAGGCCGCTCTGGCCAGGGTCAGGAAATACCCCCACATATGGGGTTCCATTTTTTGCAAAACATCAGACAGTTCGGTTCCCGCCTCTCCCTGGGCCAGCTTCCACCAGACCGTGTCTAAAAAACCATTTTCCAGTTTTCGCACCGGGCTGCGGTTTCCGTCTCTGAAGGCCCAGATGGTCGCGGCGACGAGATAGGTGATCAAGGGCCGCACCCGGCCGAGGGTCTCCTCCTGCCGTTTGAGAAAAGGAAAGACCTCCGGAAAAAACTCCAGCTGTTCCATGACTTCCTGGGGTCCCAGGGGGTCAATGTCCAGTTTGTCCAGGCATGATTCACTGATAAGAGGCATGCAATGAGCTCCACTATTGAACCGTTAAAAGACATCAAGGGCTTCTTCAGGGCAGCAGATCGGGCCGGGAGGAGCTGTTTGTTGCCTGAGCAGCATATGATCAGAGTTTGGATTTAACGGCTTCGGTTTTAGCCTGCATCCTCTTTGCATCCCCGGACCGGTAATCCACTTTCAGGTTGAGCGAAATCCGGTGACAATCCTGCTGAAGATCTTGAAAACAACTGTTTACTGTCTGCAGGACTTCCGGCCAACTGCCTTCAATACAGGTCCCCATGGGCGTCAATTGATAATCCAGACCGCTGTCTTGAATGATCGCGATGGCCCGGGCTACATAGGGACTCAGACTCAGGCCTTTATCCAAAGGAAAAATCGACATTTCAGCAACAACACTCATATTTGCCTCCATTCCATTCGAATCTCAAAAATGAATGGTAGCAAAATAAAAGGCCGGGGGCAAATCGTATTGACATCTGCAAAGGGCTTGCTATATTTCCTTTTCAACAATCGGCCGGCGTAGCTCAGTTGGTAGAGCAGCTGATTCGTAATCAGCAGGCAGTGAGTTCAAATCTCATCGCCGGCTCCAGAAAAATCAAGGGTTTGAGAAAAGGTCTCAAATCCTTTTTTTTGGGCTTTTCAATTCTCTCCCACTTCTCTCCCTCCCCTGTATTTGAAAGGGGGTGATTATTTCTTTTTTTGACAGAAGCAAGCAGCAAGTATTTTTTATCAGTCCAGCTTTTCCGGAATAATCGGCTTTTTTTCTTTACTATAAAACAGCCAACAATTTGATTTTATTGAATACGGTATTTCGGTATAGTTTTTGCTTCATGTTCACTGCCGGGTTTGAGCTATAGGATTCTGCGCCTTTATTGTGGTTCGGGTTCATTTCATCTTTCCACATGCATGCGTGCCTCTGAGACATAAATTTTTCTCTGTGGTTTTTTCCCGGCTATTTACTCAACTGATCACATCTTGCATCCTGAATTGACAAGTGCTACGGTTCGATTAATTTCATTTTTGATAAAATTTCATGGGGTTGCTATGATAGAATGCCTTGTTTCTAATGGAGCGCTCGCCCCGGGGAAGCAATCACATAAGCACATACCGTCCAAAATGAAGCATCACTAACCTGCTAGAGGAAGTCCATATGCCGTCAACTCATGCGCCTCTGGCCCCGGGTGCTCGAATCGTAGTTCGTGACACTGAATGGCTGGTCAGGCGGGTGGATCGAGCGTCTTCAGGGGGAAAAGCCCTCACCTGTGTCGGGCTTTCTGAACTCGTCAAGGATAAGGAAGCCCTCTTCCTGTCGCACGTCGAAGCCCTGCGCAAGTCAATTGAAGTGCTTGACCCTGCCCAGACCAAACTCGTTCCTGACACTTCCAACCACTATCAAGACAGCATTTTGTACCTGGAGAGCCTCCTCCGCCAGACACCACCCACGGATTCCAAGCTCTACATCGGGCACCAGGCCGCCATGGACTTGGTCCCGTACCAACTGGACCCAGCAGCCCAGGCTTTGGATAAGCCTCGTCAGCGCATTCTCATTGCCGATTCTGTCGGCTTGGGCAAGACCCTGGAGGCCGGTGTCCTTCTGAGCGAGCTCATTCGACGGGGACGGGGAAAACGGATCCTGGTGGTGACCATGAAGAGCATGCTCACCCAGTTCCAGAAGGAGCTCTGGACCAGGTTTTCCATCCCTCTGACCCGGCTCGACTCCATCGGCCTGCAGCGGGTCAGATCACGAATTCCGACCAATCACAACCCGTTTTACTATTTCGACAAGTCGATCATCTCCATCGATACCCTGAAGCAGGACAACGAGTTTCGGGTGCACCTGGAGAAAGCCAGCTGGGACATCATTGTCATTGACGAGGCCCACAACGTGGCCGAACGTGGGACAGGCAGGACCCAGAGGGCCAGACTGGCCAAGCTGTTGTCCAAGCAGTCCGATGCCCTGATCATGCTCTCAGCCACGCCTCATGACGGCAGGGCCAGGAGCTTCGCCAGCCTCATGAATATGCTCGATCCAACAGCGATTGCCAATCCTGATGATTACGGTCCTGAGGACATCAAGGGACTGTTCATTCGCCGGTTCAAGAAAGACATCCAGGATCAGGTCAAAGGCTCCTTTCAGGAGAGGCGGATCGGCAAATGCTATGTCCAGGCCTCCCCTGCCGAGGAGCAGGCTTTTGAGGCACTGGTCGGCTTGAACATCCAGACCCTGGACAAGCGTCGCGGCGGAGGTCACCTCTTCAAGACCACCCTGGAAAAGGCCCTGTTCTCCAGTCCTGCTGCCTGTCTGGAGACCATCGACGCCCGTCTCCGGCAAATGGAGAAACGACAAGACGGGTTATCTGATCCCGATTACAGGAACTTGCAGAGTTTTCGGCACGTTGTTTCCGAAATCAGCCCAGACCAATTCAGCCGATATCAAAAGTTAGCCGACCTGCTCACAGATTCATCGAGTGAGCTCTACTGGACAGGCAAAAACACTGATGATCGGCTGGTCATCTTTACAGAGCGCATCGCCACGCTGACCTTTCTGGCCGAGCACCTCCCAGGCAAACTGGGGCTCAAGGACAAGCAGACGGCCCTTTTGTATGGCTCCCTCTCTGATATCGAACAACAGCAGGTGGTTGAGGACTTCGGCCGCGAGGAATCCGCGATACGACTTCTCATCGCTTCAGACGTGGCTTCGGAAGGGATCAATCTCCACTACCTCTCCCACAGGGTCATCCACTTCGACATCCCCTGGTCGCTCATGGTCTTTCAGCAGAGAAACGGCCGCATCGACCGGTACGGCCAGGAGCGTATCCCTTTGATCAGCTACCTGGTCACCCAGAGCCAGACTCCAAAGATTCATGGGGATATGAGAATCCTGGAATTGCTCATCCAGAAGGATGAAGAGGCCGTAAAAAATATCGGCGATCCCTCTGCCCTCATGGGCGAGTATGACATCGAGTCAGAAGAGGCCATAACAGCCTCGGCTTTAGAACAGGGTCAAACCCCTGAAGATTTTGAAAACCAAGCCCTTTCAGCTCATGAGGAAAGTACCGATCTTCTGGCCTTCCTGGAAGAAAGCCAGGGGAAGAAGGATGAAGGATCGAGCCTGGATCGAGTGGCCCATATGCCGACACTTTTTGAAGATGATTTTGAATACATGAGCAAAGGCCTGTCCAAATTGGCTCAGGGTCTCAAACTGGATCTTGAGATCGATTCAGAAAAACGGATTCTGGACATGAATGTATCTGAGGACCTGGCTCACCGTTTCAGATTCCTTCCTCGGGAGGTTCAGCCACAAAACGGTAGACTGACCTTCACCGACGACACAACAGTCATGCAGGATGAGATCAAGCGCTGCCGCAAGGATGAACAGGCCTGGCCCAACCTTCATTTTCTCTGGAAGCTGCACCCAGCCTTGGAATGGCTCAATGACCGAGTCCAGGCCAGCTTCAATCGCCATGAAGCACCGGTCTTGACCCTTCCCACCTTGAAAACTGGAGAGCTCATCTACCTCTTGACCGGGATCATTCCCAATCGGAAGGGACAGCCCTTGATTCAGAAATGGTTCGGCGTCTCAGTCATAAACGGCTCGTTCAAGGACATTGAACCCCTGGAGACAATTTTTGAAAGAACAGGTCTTGATGAAGGGACGTTCTCAAACCCTGGAGACGTGAAGGTCAGTCAGCAGGCCCAAGAACTGCTCCCCAAGGTGGTCCACAGGGCTGAGTCATGGATGAAGGATGTACGAAAGTCCTTTGAGGACAGGCTCAATCCGCAGCTCAATGAGCATCTCAAGAAACTCGAATCCTTGAAAAAACGACATATGCGAGAGATTCAGCTTCATTTTGATGACCTCAATGTTGCCGAAC
>JAABTT010000033.1 GCA_011389765.1 Desulfohalobiaceae bacterium S24
TTTAATCTGTATTGATCAAACTGGCAGTCGTTGATGTACACGACAAACAACACAACACTATAGTTGCATATTACAATAAATATCAATCAATTATATGTCAGCTTTGCCAGAGGCAAAGCTGACATCTGATTCCTGATAATCAAATAAAAGGCGCGCTGGTAAAGTATTTTTTGCAGCCGCATCTTGGAGCCTTTTATGGACCTGACGGCGCAGGTGAGTGAGAAGACCGGGCTGCAGCCCGCACACGTCCACAATATTCTCAAGTTGCTGGAACAAGGGGCCACGGTGCCCTTTATCGCCCGCTACCGCAAGGAAATGACCGGGGCGGCTTCGGATGCAACGCTCCGAAATTTCGAGAAAATATATCAGTCCGCTCAGAAACTGCTGGAGCGAAAGACCGAGGTCCTGAGGATCATTGCCGAGCGCAGCCGCCTGACCCCGGAAATACGCACCCAGGTGGAGGCCGCTGCGACCCTGGCCGAGCTGGAAGACCTGTATCGACCCTTTCGGGAGAAGAAGAGCACCCGGGGAGGCCAGGCTCTGGCCAGAGGCCTGGAGCTCCTGGCCGAGGCCCTGGAACAGGGCAATCTGAGCCTGGATGCGCTGCAGGCCAGGGCCGGATCCTTTCTGGGACCGGAAGTGCCTTCGCCGGAGGCGGCGATTCAGGGGGCAAAGGACATCCTGGCGGAGCGCTTTGCCGAGGATCCCAAAGAGCGGAAAATCCTGCGCCGGGAAGCCTGGCAAAAGGGTGTCCTGGAGGTCAAACCCGGGAAAGCGTTCCAGTCCTCTGGGGTCTATCGGCAGTTTGCCGAGCACCGGGAAAGTGTGGCCTCCATCCCTTCGCATCGCTACCTGGCCATCAGGCGCGGGATGCGGGAACACCAGCTCAGCGTCAAGATCAGCCTGGATACGGAGCGGATCATTGCCAACATTCGCAAATTCAAAGTTCCGCGGCAACATTCCGGCAGCGGCGAGCTCCTGCTCGAAGCCTGCACCGACGGTCTGAAGCGGCTGCTCCTGCCCTCCATCGAGCGGGAGGTGCACCGTGAGCTGAAGGAACGTTCGGACCAGCAGGCCGTATCCGTCTTCGGGGCCAATCTGGCCCAGCTGCTCATGACCCCGCCGGTGGCCGGCCGGACCATTCTCGGGGTGGACCCGGCCTTTCGGACCGGCTGCAAGCTGGCGGTCGTCGATCCTCTGGGGGTTTTTCTGGAGCAGGCAACCATTTTTCCCACCCCGCCGGTCAATGATATCCAGGGAGCCAGGGAGACAGTCCTCGATCTGGTGGATCGTCTGGGCGTGGACTGCGTGGCCATCGGCAACGGAACCGGCTCCAGAGAGACCCAGGAATTTTTTGCCCGCTTGATCGAGGAAGAGAAGGTCTTCCTGGAATATACCGTGGTGTCCGAGGCCGGGGCTTCGGTGTATTCAGCCTCGCCGATCGGGCAGGAGGAGTATCCCGAACTGGACGTGACCGTGCGTGGAGCGATCTCCATTGCCCAGCGGCTTCGGGACCCCATGGCCGAACTGGTGAAGATCGATCCCAAGTCCCTGGGCATCGGCCAGTACCAGCACGATGTGGACCAGAAGCTCCTGGAACGGCAGCTGCACACCACCCTGGAAGACGTGGTGAACAGGATTGGCGTGGAGGTGAACAGCGCATCCTCCGCCCTGTTGTCCTATCTGGCCGGAATCACCCCGAGGCTGGCCAGGGCCATCCTGGCCCACCGTCAGGAAAGGGGCCGGTTTTCCAGGAAAAAGGATCTCCTGCAGGTCAAAGGCCTGGGGAGCAAAGCCTTTGAGCAGTGCGCCGGGTTTGTGCGTATCCGGAACGGGGCGAGTCTTCTGGACAATACCGGGGTCCATCCCGAAAGCTATCAGGCTGCGGCCCGCTTGCTGCAGGACGGGCAGAGCCTGCCGTCCGAAGCCGGCGCTTCCCTGGCCGAAAGGATCGGTGTGGGGCTGCAGACCATGGAGGACATTCTGTTCGAGCTTCGAAAGCCGGGCTTTGATCCACGGGAGGACCTGCCCGGGATTCCCTTTCAACAGGGGGTCCTGGAGATTGCCGATTTGCGTCCGGGCATGCGTATTCCGGGGGTTGTCAGGAGCCTGGTCGATTTCGGGGCCTTTGTGGATATCGGGTTGAAGAACGACGGCCTGATCCACATTTCCCAGATGAGCTCCAGGCGCATCAAGCATCCCCTGGAGGTGCTCGGGGTCAATCAATACCTGCCCAGGATCAAGGTCCTTGAAGTGGATGCGGAGCGGCAGCGGGTCAGCCTGAGCCTGAAGGAATAAAACAGAATCATGAACCTGACACTTTATGCTTTCTTGGGGATGAAGCGCAGGGCAGCAGAATTCATGCAGTAGCGCAGGCCGGTGGGTTCGGGGCCGTCCTCAAAGACGTGCCCCAGATGGGAGTCCGCATATCTGGAGCGAACCTCTGTTCTTTTCGAGAACAAGGAACGGTCTTCCCGGGTGACAATATGTTCCGGCTCGAGAGGACGGGTGAAGCTCGGCCAGCCCGTTCCGGATTGAAACTTGTCCCTGGAGGAGAAGAGCGGTTCCCCGGAGACCACATCCACATAAATGCCCTCCTGCTTGTTGTCCCAGTAGGCATTGTCAAAGGGAGGCTCGGTGCCGTCCTTCTGGGTCACCTTGAACTGCATCTGGGTCAATTCTTTTTTCAGTTGCTCCAGGCTCGGCTTGCTGAAAGACGCCCAGCCGGACGCGTTTTGTATTTCAGTTTTCAGGTGTTCCTCCTTCACCCAGTGCTTTTGGATAAACGAATCCCGCCCGGAAAGGAAGCGGTAGGTCTTGTAACGTAAGGGGTTCTTTGAAAAATAGTCCTGATGGTATGTTTCGGCCGGGTAGAATTTCTGCAGCGGTTCAATGGAAGTGGCAATGGGTTTGTCGAAGATCCCGGACTCCTCCAGGGCTTTCTTGGATGCTTCGGCTATCCGTTTTTCTTCCTCGGTCTGGTAATAGACGGCCGAGGTGTACTGATGGCCCCGATCGCCGAAGGAACCTCCGTCATCTGTGGGATCGAACGTCTTCCAGAAGGCTTCCACCAACCGGGCATAGCTCACCACCTCGGGATCATAGGTCACTTGAATCGACTCCCTGTGCTCGGTTTCTCCGGAGGAAACCTGTTCATAGCTCGGATTTGACGTTGTGCCGCCGCTGTAGCCGGAGACGACTTCCTTGACTCCAGGTATTTTTTTGAAATCGGCCTCTGTGCACCAAAAGCATCCCCCGGCGAAATAGGCTTCAGTCAGACCGGAAGTCTCGGCGGTTTTCTGCTCCCCGGCCTGGGCGAAACCGATCATAGAGGAAAGGAAAATGGTCAGAAGCGTTTTCATAACATCCCTTTTGTTAAAGATTTGGTCCTGTGCGTGGCAAGCAATGGCTCACTGTACAGCTTGCATTTTTTCATCTTCATACTATAAGTTCTCTTTGAGAAAGTTCAAGATGTTCCGCCGGACTGAACCGGGAGTGCTCTGATTCACCCAGGAGTATGGAAGCCTGGATTCGATCGGTGCGATATGCAAAAGGGATTTCTTTACAAAGATGAGGCTTTATATGGCCTGGTTCGAATTGATGACAAATAAACCTGACACGATCTGAGCCATACAGTATATTATTAGCCCCAAAGGGAAAAGAGGGATGATTTCATTTATATAACTCAGAAAACCTGTCCCTTGGCTCTCCCGTCTTTGGCAGGGTTTCATTAGGGTCCACCAAAGGTTCCTTCAATGAGCATCCTTTTTACGCCCTCCAACCGTGAACTTTCCGGGGCGTAGGCTCTACGAGCCTACGAGCTACGAGCCGGAGGTCGTGAACCTGGAACCGTGAACTCATTTGTCCGGGCATTGCTGCTTACGGATTTTTCTTAGAGTGACGATTTTGGCACCAAAATGGTGATTCTAAGTTATCGACAAGGCCTGATTTTGAATAGTTATTCATTGATTCAAGTATGATAGAAAGGTCCGACCCCGGCCCACAGGAAAGGGGGCTCAGGATTTTAAGGAACTGGTCCGCAAAATAACTGAGCAGCCCGATCTGTTTCAGTAATTTTATTTCTTGAAGCAGAAGGACGTCTTGCCGTATTCTTGGCTGGCGCTTCAAGAATTGCCAACAACCCGCTTTTTTCCACATCCTGAAATTTTTCCTTAATGGCCAGTATCTCTTCCTCAATGCCAAAAAAAGCGTCCACAACCTTCGGATCAAAGTGCGAGCCGCGACCCTGTGTAATGATCTCGAGGGAGAGGCTCGTGGAGAGAGGATCTCTGTAAGGTCGCTTCGAGGTCAAGGCATCGAAAACGTCGGCGATTGCCGTGATTCGTCCTTCAAGGGGAATTTCGGATCTGCTGAGACCTCTGGGATAGCCGCTTCCATCCCATTTTTCGTGATGGGTGAGCGCGATCGACTCACCCGTCCGGATAATGTCACTGTCGGATTTGGCCAAAATGCCCGTCCCGATCACGGGGTGCCGTTTCATGATGACCCATTCCTCGGGATTGAGCCGGCCGGGTTTCAAAAGGATGTGGTCGGGCACCCCGATTTTGCCGATATCATGGAGCTGTGAGGCATAGAGTATCCTTTCGGCGCTCCGGCCGTCGACCCCCATTTCTTTGGCGATGCTGGCCGCGTAGTGACTCATGCGGGTGTTGTGGGTCCCGGTTTCTTCATCCTTATACTCAGCCGCGGTTGCCAGGCGGTTGATCGTATCCAGGGAGGCTGCCTGCAGCTTGCGAACCGCCTCCGAGAGTTCTGCCGTGCGTCTGGCGACCTCGGCTTCCAGTTCCTGGCGATAGCCCTGCATGTGGTCATTGTAGGCTTTGACCTTCAGCAGATTTTTGACCCGGGCCAGGAGTTCCGGGATATGCATGGGCTTGGACAGGAAATCGTCCGACCCGGCCTCTAAAGCCTTGATGCGGTCGTCCATGCCGTCCAAGGCGGTGATCATGACAATGGGGATCATCTGGGTGGCTGGATCCTGCTTGAGCCGCTTTGCAACCTCGAATCCGTCCAATTCCGGCATCACGGCATCCAGCAGAATGAGATCCACCTTGTCGTTTCCGGCAATGGATAGAGCTTCCCTCCCGTTTTTGGCCTGGAGGATCTCCTGCCCGAGCGTGGCCAGCATGTCCTGGATAAGCTCCCGGTTTGGTCCCTGGTCGTCAACAATGAGGATACGTCGCTTTGTGGTTTCCATGCTGCAGACTCACCCGTCAGCCCTGCCGCCGGCAGGGCTGACACATAATTATTTGATATTTAATATAATATTCGACTGCGATGTTATGCTGTTCATTTAAACAACGACTGCCGGGCTAATGAATGAAGAAACTGTGTTTTACCGGCATACTGTCGCCGTAACCCGTCATTGCGAGGCGTCTTCGCCGAAGCAATCCTTGACAAGAGGCTTTTCTGAAAGATTGCTTCGCTTCGCTCGCAATGACGAGCGTGGATCACTATTTAGAAGTCCTTGAAATCGTTTTCATCTAAAGGGATTACGGTATCCGGCGCTTCAACAGCCTGGGGACGGTGATTGCCAGGACTCTGGAGTGCTCGATGCCTGGGTGCGTGCGAAGCGCCGTTCCCGCCCGAAAGCTTTCCGTTGCCATTGCGTTTGCCGTTATTGGAGGCAAACCCGCTGCTCAAGGCCGCGGCCTTGACCTGCCCGTTCCCGTTTTTCAAGCCGCCCACCACGGCCATGAGCCCCTCCACCATGCCGGTCATCTCTTGGGCCTGGGCCGAGAGCTCTTCCGAGGCGCTGGCGGATTCTTCGGAATCGGCCGCGTTCTGCTGGACCACCTTGTCCATTTCCGAGACCGCGGTGTTGATCTGTTCCACCCCCTCGGACTGCTCCTTGGATGCGGCCGCGATCTCGGCCACCAGGGTGGAGACCTTGTTCGCGCTTTCCTTGATCCGCTCCAGATTGCCCGAGACATCGCCGGCCACACTGACCCCGTTTTCCGCAGAAGTCTGGGAGTGCTCGATGAGCTCGGAGGTGTTTCTGGCCGCTTCAGCCGAGCGCTGGGCCAGGCTGCGCACCTCCTCGGCCACCACGGCAAAGCCCTTGCCGGCCTCCCCGGCCCGGGCCGCCTCCACGGCCGCATTCAGGGCCAGGAGGTTGGTCTGGAAAGCGATGTCGTCGATGGTCTTGATGATCCTGGAGGTCTCATTGGAGGCGTCCTTGATCTCGGTGATGGCGCTGTTCATGCGCTGCATGGCCTCCACTCCGCTATGCACCACCTGTCCGGCCTCCTGCATGCCTCGCTCGGCCTGGTCGGCGTTGTCTGCGTTCTGCCGGGTCTGGGCCGCGATCTGCTCCAGGGACGAAGAGGTTTCCTCCAGACTGGAGGCCTGCTGACTGGCGCCTTCGGCCAACTGCTGGCTGGCCGAGGAGACCTGGCCGGAGGCCGAGGAAACCTGTTCCGAGCTTTCGGTCAGTCCGTTGACGATCCGGGTGATGGGTCTGACGATGGAGCGAATCAGGAAGAAACTCAGGATCAGGCCAAGCAGAGCTGCCACAATGGTGACTCCAATGGATGAGTATTTGGAGGCGGACCCTGTGGAGAGCATACCGGCTTTGGAGACATTTTCGATTTCAAATAATCGTTCTTCAAGCACAGTCATTTCATCCTGGGTAGCCCGCACCGCGGGAATGGTCTGATTGTCATAGATATGGTGGGCCTCGGCCTGGGCTTCCCGGATGGCTTCTTCGGCCTGAATGGCTTCCTGAAAACGGTCCTGCACGGCTTGCAGATTGGCCAGGGTCACGTTCTTATAGACATCGGCTGCTGCATCAAAGTCTCCATTGCGGACCAGGTCCTTGATCTCCCCGGCGGATTCGTGCAGCCGGCGATGGGGTTCTTGCACCCCGGCCATGGCTTGGCGCAGGGCGGGGAACCCTTCGGCATATCCGGCATAGGTGTCGCTTTGCAGGAATTTCCCGAATGAACAGCCGGTGTGATCCAGTTGGACATCGATTTGGGGGTTGCGCTCAATCACGATCCTGGAAACATCGGCCGCCCATTCCTGATGATCGGCCAGGCGGTCCTTGAGTGCATTCACCAGTCCCTCGTGCCGCTGCTGCCAGACTTCCTGAATCAGTTTACCGGATTCATGGAGGTGCTGGTGCGGTTCTTTTATCTCCTCCAGGTGTTCGGCCAGGAACGGATCGCTCTGGGCCAGTTTTTCGCCTTCAGGTCCGTGCAGGAATCGGCCCAGGCTGCATTGGGTGTGATCCAGCTCCACCTCCAGTCCGGCCTTGTTTTGCAGGAAGAGTTCCTGAACCTGGCTCATCCAGTTGAGATGATCCACTTCTTTGGCAAGCATAAACTCGCTGTGCTCTGCAGCATGTGAAAAGTCGGAATTTGCGGAGAGGATCTTGTCAATGGACCAGATGGAGTTCCCGGCCACGATCAGGACCGCCAGCAACAGCAGGGCGGTGAATCCCCAGAGTTTTGTGCTGAGTTTCAGTTTTGTGAACATGCGCTTGCTCCTTGTGTTGATGTGCACTGGTTTGTGTATTTCCCCTGACCAAGACCGGGTGCAGGGTGATCTCAGGCCGTGTTGCGTCCTTCAATGCTGTTGTGATCCCTCTCCGGTTTTGTGTCCTTGATCAGAGGCAGAAAGACCTGAAATAGGCTGCCCTGATCCGGCCTGCTCTCCACCCGGATGCAGCCGTTCCAGGCCCTGACAAGCCCGAAAACGCCTGAGAGGCCAAGGCCGCGGCCGAGACATTTGGTGGAAAAGAAGGGATCGAATATTTTGCTCAAATGGTCGTCCGGGATTCCGGATCCGGTATCTGAGAATTCAAGGCAGCCAAGCTTCGCCCCTGTCGGGATCCAGTCCGCGGGCCGAATGCCGCATTCCGGGATGTCCTGAAGCGGTGTCACCCTGGTGGCCAAGCGGAGCTTCCCGTGACCGTTTGCGTTTGAGAGGGCTTCCACGGCATTGGCCGCCAGTTGGTTGATCACCTCCTCCATGTATCCGGGATTCACGGCAACGGTTGGCCCGGATGTCCTGAAGTCGGTTTCCAGGGCAGCTCCCTGGGGCAGGGTCCTCTGAATGTCGGGGACAAGGTTTCGGCAGATCAGGGAGAGATCCAGCGCCTCGGTGGGTCCGGCATTCTGGCCGAGATAGGTGAGCATCCACCGGCTGAGGGCCGATGAATCTCGGGCCGCTTTTTGAACTGAGCGGAGCTTCTCCTGGATTTCCGGTTGATCCGGCACGTCCTCCAGGACCATTTCGAGGTTTCCGAGTACCACGCTGAGTTTGTTGTTGAAGTGGTGGGCCACAGAACCTGCCAAACGGGCCAGGGCCTCGTTTTTTTCGTTCTGCAGCCTCCGCTCTTCCTGTTGTTTTTGATGCGCCAAAAGTGTGTTCTGCTCCTCCATGATGGATTTGACGCCCTGTATCAGAGTAAAAGAAGGGCCTGTTTCGCTGATTTCGGGATTCGTCTCCGGTTGTTCGCCGGACGGACCAATCAGGCTCTCAGTCCCGGCCATAAGATCGGCCTCATTATTGCGGTGTTTGATCGGCATTGTTTCCCCTGATAGATTTGGGTTGCGCTCTTTCCGAGTACGGAATGTTGTTACAATTGGACATTCTTTTGGTTTCTGGTTTCAGCCTCCGGCCCGGAGGGGCCTACGCCCCGGAGGGGTCTCGGGTGTCTGGAAAGGCAAAATCCGCAAACTCGTATGAAACTCGATTTGTCTTACTCCGTCACCCCGGCGAAGGCCGGGGTCCAGCTTTTCAGTCTGGATTCCGGCCTTCGCCGGAATGACGGAGGAGATGACTCGTTTCTTTTTCGATCAAACTGGATGTCTGCGGCCAGAGGCAGGGCTGAAACCTGAATCCTTGCCTGTTGTTTGTGGGCTATCAGGCGGCCCGGGCAAGTTCGCTCACCTCATCCAGGGTCAGAATGCGGTCGATGTCCAGAAGGATTTTGACCGCGCTATCGATCTTGGCCATGCCCAGGATGAAACTGCTGTCCATCCGTGATCCGAACGTTGGCGCCGGTTCGATCTGTTCCTCGGGGATATCCATCACTTCGGAAACCTCATCCACAATGATGCCCATGATCAGCCGGGTCTCGTCACGGATGATCTGAACCATGATGATGCAGGTCTTGCGGGAGACGGCCTGTTCCTTCATGTCGAATTTGAGCCGGAGGTCAACCACGGGAATCACTTTGCCCCGCAGGTTGATCACTCCCTTGAGGTGGTCCGGGGTTCTCGGAATCTTGGTGATCTCCTGCATGCCGATGATCTCCTGGACCTGGAGAATTTTCAGACCGTAATCTTCGTCCCCGAGCTTGAAAGTCAGGTACTTTCCGGCCAGGTCTGGAGCGGTGGCCCTGTCGATGTTTCCGTATTCCTGCGTGGACGTCATAGCTATTCTCCTTTTGTTCGTCCATTGGTATTAGTGAGTTATCGGTTAATCTCTGTCATAAAAAACAAGAAAATGTGTTGTTTCGAAACAATTGAAATCCTTGTGAAAGAATTTCTAATTTCGAAGTGAACCGTGAACCTGGAATCGCGGGTGAAGCCCGCTTCAAAAGTCTTTAAAATCGTTTTCATCCAGGGGAATGGCGGCTTCCGGGGCCTGTGTTGCCTGAGCAGGCTGCTGCCTGCCCCGAATGCCTCGATTCCAAGATGGCAGTGATGATTCGATCCGGCCGGAGTGTTTTCCATTCCCGTTTCCATTCCCCGGCTGTGTCCCTGTCCGTTCACTGCCTGCAGGCGGGTGCTGCCGGCCCTGTGTTGGAAGCCCTCTGTGAGGGACACTCGACTGTTTAATTTCTTTGTGCGTGCCCCGGGCGCTAACCTTGCCGTTTTTCGTTCCGACCAGGGCGGTCATCTCCAGGACCATATTTTTCAGCTCTTCAGCCTGGGAAGAGAGTTCCTCGGATGCACTGGCCGATTCTTCGGAATTTGCGGCGTTTTGCTGGACCACTTTGTCCATCTCCGAGACCGCGATGTTCACCTGCTCCACCCCCTGGGCCTGTTCCTTGGTGGCGGCTGAGATTTCAGCGATCAGGGTGTTGACCTTTTGAGAACTCTCTTTGATGGATGTCAGTTGACCGGCCACCTCCTCGGCCACATTGACCCCGTTTCCCGCGTTTTCCTGGGACTTCTCGATGAGCTGGGAAGTGTTCTGGGCCGCCTCGGCCGAACGCTGGGCCAGGTTTCTGACTTCCTCGGCCACCACGGCAAAGCCTTTTCCCGCCTCTCCGGCCCGGGCCGCCTCCACGGCCGCGTTCAGGGCCAGGAGATTGGTCTGGAAGGCAATCTCGTCGATGGTCTTGATGATCTTGGAGGTCTCGTTGGAGGACTCCTTGATCTCGTGGATGGCCGTGTTCATGCGCTGCATGGACTCCACACCGCTGTTGACCAGTGTGGAACTTTCTTTGACCGCCCGGTCGGCCTGGTCGGCATTGTCCGCGTTCTGCTTGGTCTGGGAGGCGATCTCTTCCAGGGAAGACGAGGTCTCTTCCAGGCTGGAGGCCTGCTCTGAGGCGCCTTCGGCTAAAGATTGGCTTGCCGAGGAGACCTGGCCCGAGGCCGAGGCCACCTGATCCGAGCCCTCATCCAGGCCGGCAATGATCCGGTTGATGGGTTTGGTGATGCTGCGGGTGATGAAAATTCCCATGAAGAGGCCAAAGACGACACTAAACAAAGCTATGACGGACATGCCCGTGAAGGCTGACTGTTCGTCATGTTCCGCCTTCAAAGCCGCCTCCTGGGTGAATTTTTCAATATTTTTCAAAAAGCCTTCGATTTCATGATCCAGTTGATCCACTTCTTTCTCGACTTCGACGGCGAGTTGTTCAGCCTCGTGCAGATTTCCCTCGTCGATCATCGTGAAGATCTGGTGGACATGACCATCAAAATCGGCATGCTCTTTCTCGATCTGCTGCAGATGGTGCTCCACTTCCTGGAACTCTTTTCTGGCCGTGTCCGTCTTGGCGGTCTTGGCTGCATGCTCGGCGATTTCTTCTCCATGCCTCAGTAACTCATTCACTTTTTCCGCGTGTTCATCGAATGCGCTTTTCGCGGTTTTCAACCCCTTTTGGGCCGCTTCTTCAGATGCCAGAACCTCGCCGAAGCGCAAGGCCCGCTCAAACCAGATGGCCTGCTCCAACTGATTGACGGCAATCCCTGTGACCGCTCTGGTCAAAGGAATATCCTTTTCAGCAATCTCCTCAAGTCCTTCTCCGATGGAATTGATTTTTATGAGTCCGAAACCATTGGAGAGGACCAACAGAATCAGAAGAACCAAAACCATGCCAATAATTTTCGTGCCCAACTTGAATTTTTTCATGCTGCAATCCTCCTCAAGAATACTAAAAATTGATGTTTTACTCATTCACTGCCGGGGCCTTCAGGGGCTTGGGGCAGCCGGACGATAAAGACCGTTCCCCGTCCCTCACGACTGTTGACGCTGATCGTACCTCCATGTTTTTCCACAATGTCTTTGACCAGGGACAGGCCAAGGCCGGTTCCCTGTTTCTTGCTCGTGTAATAGGGCGTGAAAATGGTCTGGCGTTTGTCTTCAGGTATGCCGGGTCCGGTGTCCTGGACGTGGATGGATACGGAAGCGTTTTTTTCCAGGGTCAGGGTCAAATGCTTCTGCTGACTGTCTTCCATGGCCTCCAGGGCGTTCAGGATCAGATTCCTGAAGACCTGTTCCAGACCGAAGCGATTCCCCTGAATGTAGACCGGGCTTTCCCCCAGATCCTCTGCCGCCTGAATGCCCTTGAGGATTTTCATGTCTTCAAACATGCGGAGACAATCCTGCAGGCAGACCCTGATATCCAGGATTTCGGTTTGCCTTTTGGCCTTTTTTCCGTTGTGCAGCATCTCCTGATTGATTTCCTGGATGCTCTGAACCGCCTCCAAAATAGAAGCCATACGGGTCTTTATGAGTTCAGAGTTCTTGTCGTCTATGAGAACCAGCTCGGCACTGCCCATGATCATGGTCAGAGGGTTTTTGATCTGATGGACGAGATGGGGGATGTCCTGGACCAATCCATTGGTGTCCTGCTTGAGTTTCATTTTCTCGACCCGGCGTATCTCCTCGATCAGTTCCTGAATAGTGAACGGTTTCTCGATAAATCCGTCGCATCCCGAGCGGAGGGCTTTCATAACCAGTTCTTTTTCACCATAGGCGGTCATCATGATCAGCGATACATCCGGGTCCAGGCTTTTGACCCGTTCGAACAGTTCAAACCCGTTCAGACCGGGCATGAGATAGTCGGTCAGGATGAGATCGACGCTTCCGGGAGCGCTTTCCAAGTATTCAAGGGCGGTGCGAACACTCAAGGCTTCAGCCGCCGTATAACCTTTGGCGCTCAATCCGATTTTCAGACTTTGGAGCTGGGTTGGTTCATCATCGACAATCAAGAGATGCTTCATGGTCGTTTCCCTGGCCGGCAGCGCCGGATGATGGTGTCTGTTTCGGACATTCCAAAGCAAGGGGCGTGCCAAAGGAAAGCTTTTCATGTATAAATTTGAATTTATTAGTTGTTTTCAGATTCAGAGCCCACACGCGGTCAAAGCCTGTTGGTACATTTTAATGCAGAAAGGATTGGGGGAAGGTCTTTCTGCCCGGTTTTTGCTGGAACGGGACAGACTGGTATGTTTTGAAACAGGTGTGCACTGTGGAACAGGACAGGTGAGAAAGCAGAATGGTTTTTGGGATCGTGCCCGGCAGGGATGCAACTGATGTCGTTGTTGGCCTGCCGGGGCAGGAGTCCGGCAGGCAAGCCGGGCGGCGCAGAGGGCCGCCCGGCCGTTTCCGGCATAATGACGCGATTGGCAGGGATTGAGCGGAAAGGCCAGTTGGGAGAGGACTCAGCTTCTGTGTTTGGGAAGGAACACGGTCATGGTGGTTCCGTTGCCCTCCTCGCTGGAGACCTCGATGCTGCCGCCGTGCTCTTTGACGATATTCATGGATACGGACAAGCCGAGGCCGGTGCCTCCGGAAGTGCGCTTGGTGGTGAAGAACGGATCCATGATCCGGGACAGGGAGTCATGGGGAATGCCGATGCCCTCATCGCTGACCTGAATGACAATGCCCCCGCGCTGAGAATCGAGGAAGGCCCGCACGAACAGGGCCCTGTTCGTTGCAGGCAGGGCCTGGCAGGCATTCTGAATCAGATTGATGACCACCTGCTCCAGCTTTTGATGATTGCCTTTGATCAGGGGGAGAACCGGATCCAGGTCGAGTCCGAAATGACCGGTGGATTTCTTGATCAAATTGTTGAGCAGTAAGACCGCCTCTTCCACCACCTGCCCCACAGACACGTCATGGTTCAAATCAGCCTCGTTCCGGCGGGAGAAATCCTTCAAGCCCCGGACGATCTCCTTGATCCGCTGGGACCCTTCCTCGATTCCGGACAAAAGGCGGGGAAACGATTCCCGGATTTCGGTATAAGAGAGACCCCCGACCTCAAAATCCCCCTGTTCTCCATGCACCTGATCCAGAACGTTTACGATACTCTGCCAGGCTTCCTGGAGCAGGGGGGCGTTGAGCATGATGAAATTGTTGGGGTTGTTGATCTCGTGGGCCACACCCGAGACCAGAACCCCGAGGGAGATCATCTTGTCCGCCTGGAGCAGTTCCTGTTCCAGGTGCTTGGCCTTGGTGATGTCCCGAAAATGGATGATGGCCCCGGGTTCTTCCTTTTCCAGCAGCAGGGGATAGATGTTGACCTGCTCCACTTTCCCGGGGTCCTGACAGCCGGCCCGCTCATAGGTCATACGTTTATTGTCTTGAATGGCCTTCCTGACCCGACAGCCGTCGCAGATCGCGGTCCTGTTGAAAAAAACCTCGTGGCATTTTTTCCCGGTCAAAGACCCGGCTGAGATTTTAAAAAACTGGGTCACCGCCTTGTTCACAGTTTTGATCTGCATTGAGGCGTTTATCAGGTACAAGGGGTCTGAGATGCCGTCAAAAACGCCCTGCAATAGATCCTGATTTGTTTTGAGCTGATCTTCAGCGAGCTTGCGCTGGGTGATGTCCCGGCTGCTGCCCCGCCGGCCCAGCCAAGTGCCGTCTTTGTCAAAGACCGGCTGGCAGAAGTGGCTGAGCCAGCGGACTTCACCTTCCGGGGTGATGATCCGGAAGTCGATTTGATGGATCTTGCGGTCGGCCTGCTCGGATTCAATATGCCGGGCCAGCCTGGATCGGTCCTCGGGGTGGATGATGTCCAGGGTCAGGGAGCTGTCCCGGAGAAAGTCTTCTCTGGGGTAGCCGGTGATCCGTTCGCAGGAGGGGGAGATGTAGAGATAATGGCCTTCCGGGGCGCGCCAGTCTTCCCAGTCAAAGGTGAACTCGGCAACCGTTCGGAAATTTTGCTCGCTTTGCCGGATCAGCTGTTCATGGCGTTTGTGTTCGCTGATGTCATGGACCACACTGATCCAGCCGGCGCAGGCTTTGTGTTTGTCCAGAAGCTGCGCCCCGCTGTTTTCCGTGAAAAATACCTCGCCGCTGCGATGTTTCATCTGGAATTCCTTCAGATGGAAGACACCGCTTTTTTCGAGCCCGGCAGTGAGCAGGGTGCGAAATGTTTTCAGGTGCTCGGTGTCACAATGCAGCATCGCGGTGCTGCTTCCGATCATTTCCTCACGCCGGTAGCCGAAGAGGCGTTCCGCAGCCGGATTGCAGTCCAGGATCAGGGGAGGGGTATCGTTGTTCAAGACAAAAATGGCGTCCAGCTGGCTGGTAAAGACCTTTTCCAGGAGCTCTTTGGATGCCGAGAGTTCAGCGGTTCGTTCCTGAACAAGTTTTTCGAGCTGCTCGGCTTTCTGGGCCTCAGCCTCCACCAGGGCGGTCACGTACTGCTGTCGTTGAAGGGCCAGGGCATAGATGGCGGCCAGCCGCTTGACAAGCATCAGGTCCGTGGCCAGGAAGCGGTATTCCGGGTTGCACAATGCAATGAGCCCCACCAGGCGGCCCTTGATCAGGGCCGGCACCCCCAGAAAGCGCTCGACTGGGATATGGCCGGGAGGCGTTCCGGTGGATCGGGGATCGTTCGGGGCGTCGTTGACCAGGATCGACTGCTGATGCTCCAGGGCCCAGCCCCACAAGCCGGCATTTTTTTCAAAGACAATGGATTTGTCCGGGACTTCGCAGTGGTTCCAGATGTCCCTGCTCATGGAGTGGCTGATGAGATGGCCGGTAGCGGGTTCGATCGAGCCGACGAAACCAAAGCGGCAGCCCGTGAGTTTTTTAGCGGCTTCCAGGACCTGGACGGAGATGTCTTCGATATCGCTTGTGTTCAGCAGGCAAGTGGACAGGTCCGAAAATGTCCTCTCCACCTCGTTCTTGTAGACAATCGCCTCCTGGTTCCGCTTGCGATCGGAGACGTCCCGAAAGATGCCCGCCAGCATGTCCTGATTGTCGATGTGCAATGGCGAGCCGGTGATGTCGGCAAAGAGGATGGTCCCGTCTTTGCGCCTGACCTGCGCGTTTTCAGTGGTTTTTTGTTCGCCGGTCAATTGCTGGGCATAGGCCTTCAGGATGTCGGGGCGTTCGTCTTCAGGATGGAGCTCTTCAATGGTTAACTCGAGTATTTCATTGCGGCTGTAGCCCAGCATTTCGCAAATCCGGGTATTGGCCATGGACAATTGTCTGGAGGTCGCGTCCGCCAGCAGGATGCCGTCCTCAGCCCCTTCAAAAATGGCCCTGAATTTTGCTTCATTCTCTTTCAGGTCTGCTTGGGACTGCTTGAGGTCGGTGATATCCTCATGGACCACCAGGGCGTGCCGGGCGCCCTCGTGCTCAAAAGGCGTGACCCGTCCGCAGAACCAGCGGACCTGATCCTGGCTGTGGCAGGGGTACTCCAGGGTGAAGACGGTTTTCTCCCCGGTGAGCACAGCCCGGATGCCCTGGGCAAAGGGAGCGGCTTCTTCGGAAAAATAACCCCTGGCCTGGTCGCAGACCAGGAGATAGTTCTCCCCTTCGGACACGGTCTCCGGTTTGGCGGCGTTGGAGGTGGCAAAATGACGCCAGGCCTTGTTGACGCGCAGGATATCGCCCTGCGCATTGAGCAGGGCGATATGGTCGTTCTGGGCGTCAAGCGCGGAGAGAAGAAATTGCCGGGAGCTCTCGATGTCCCGATTACTCTCCCGATAGCGGCACAGTTCGTGTTCCAGGGCCTGGACCCGCTGTTTCAGCCCTTCGTCAACAGGTGTTTCGATTTGGTTCGTATGCAGCATGTTTCATTCCGAGTATGAGGTGGATGCTTGTTTCAGTTTCCGTAATCGTTTCCGTAATCGTCAGCCGGCTTCATTCCAATGCAACTCTCACTTTTTCACTGTTTTTTACCGGTGGCTTTTCAAAGGGGAGGATCACCTGGAAGGTGGTTCCGAGCCCTATCCGGCTTTCGACTTCAATGCTGCCGCCGTGCTCCTTGACGATGTTCCGGGACACGGACAGTCCGATGCCGGTCCCCCCTGAGGAGCGCCTGGTGGTGAAGAAGGGGTCCATGATCCGGGGCAGGGATTCCCGGGGAATGCCCTCCCCCTCGTCACTGATCCGGATCAGGATACCCCTGCCTCGGGGATCGGACAGGGTCTGCACAGTTAGGGCCTTGTCCGGAGAGGACAGGGCCTGGCAGGCATTCTGGAGAAGATTGATCACCACCTGCTCCAGTTTTTGAGCATTCCCCCGGATTACAGGAAGATCAGGATCAAGGTCAAGGGTGAAGTTGGAGCTGGCTTGTTGAATCATATTCTTGAGCAGCAGGACGCTCTGCTCCACGACCCGGTTGACATCCACCTCCTCCTGGAGGTTCATATCGTCGTGTCTGGCGAAATCCTTCAAGCCCTGAACAATGGTCTTGATCCGCTGCGATCCTTCGGTAATGCCGCTAAACAGCATGGGTACCTTTTCCAGCAATTCAGGGTAGCTCAGACCGGCAATGACCAGGTCCCCCTGCTCCTGCTGGGCCTGAGCGAGTAGGCCCTGGATGCTGTCCCATATCTCCTGTAAAAGTGGGGTGTTGAGCATGATGAAGTTATTGGGATTGTTGATTTCATGGGCCACTCCGGAAACAAGGATGCCCAGGGAAATCATCTTGTCCGCCTGGAGCAGTTCCTGTTCGAGCTTTTTATTCTGCGTAATGTCTCGTATATGCACAACAGCCCCGTTTTCCTCGAGCGCCGTTTCTGCTCCGAGGGGATAGACGTCGACCTGTTCCCGTTTGTGGGAATCAAAGCAGCCGGTTCGTTCAAAGCTGATTCGTTCCTGGGCCCTGAGTTTTTCAGTGATACGGCAGTCTGTACAGCTCCCGGCCCGGCAGGAAAAAGCCACCAGGCAACTCCGCCCGACGGCGTCTGTATAGGAAGCCCCGATATAGGCTGCCGCGGCCTTGTTGAGCATCTTGATGGTCAGTGTCTCGTCCACCATGAACAAGGGATCGGAAATGCCGTCAAAAACAGCCTGAAGCATGGCCCGGCTCTTCCGGACTTTTTTCTGGGAGTCTTTTTTGTCCGTGACATCGAGGCCGATACCGCCGATCAAGTCCGGTTTTCCGGTTTGTTTGATCAGGAATTTGTGCAGTTCAACCACCCGAGGCTGTCCCCGGCCGTCGGGAATGGAAAATTCCCGGGTCCGGGGGCTTGCTTGGGACAGTTTCTGCTCGTCCTCGAGGATGGGGCCAGACAGGTGCTCCGGTAATATTTCCGAGATCGTTTTTCCGATCCAGGGACCCCCGTGTTCAAAAAATTCTTTGAGATATTGGTTTCTGAAGATGATCGGACCATTGACCTCTTTGATAAAGGCCCCTCCGGGAAAATGATCCATGAAGGCCGTGAAGCGCGCTTCATTTTCCCGGAGGGCATGCATGGTCTGCTCAAGCTCGGCATTGGCTTGGGTCAATGCCTCAGTCCGTTCCTCCACCCGTTTTTCCAGCTCACTGTTCACCTCGTGGAGGAGGCTGAGGTTCCGGCTGTTCCGCAGGGCAATGCCGGCCAGCTCGCTGAAGCCGGTGGCGAGCCGGACAAGTGAATCCTTGAATACCCCTGAGTTTTTGATCAAAGCAAGCATACCGGCCAGAGTATCGTCAATCATGAGCGGGATCAGGAGCAGGTCTTCAGGCGGGGCAAGGCCTGCGGGTGCGATGGATGTCCAGTAGGCGGAAGAAAGGCTCTTATTCTTCCGCATCATTTTTCCGGCGAGCAAATCCTCCTGGAAAGCTTTGAAAAGGGCCTGGGGAAGATCTTTTCCCGGACCGTCAAGTTTTGGTTCGAGAAAAAAGGTTTCCGGACATGGTGTACCCGCCGTACATTCAGCCAGGAAAGTGAGATCCGCATCGATCTGCCGGCAGCAGGCCTGAAGGATGGCCGGGGCGGCCTCGGCAAAAGAGTTGTGGATAAGGACCGTATGAGCGACCGCCAAGAGCCCTTTCAGTTCCTGCTCACGCATGCGGGTCTTTTCAAGGGCCTGCCGCAAGTCCTTCTGATACTGCTTCCGTTCAGAGATGTCTCTGCTAATTCCCTGTGCGCCGATGACGGTCTTGTCCTGGAACATGGGAGTGATGGTAACCTCCACGGGAAACAGTGTGCCGTCTTTTCGTTTCCCGGTCAGCTCCAGGCTATGGGGAGTCTGCTGACCGGACAGTCCGGCCTGATAAGCCTGATCAGCCGCATCATGCTTTTCTTCAGGGAAAAAAACAGCGAAATCAAGGCCCATGGCTTCTTGTTGGGAGTAACCGAATAGTTTTTGGACGGAGGCAGAGGCATAGAGGATTCGCCTGTTCAGGTCGACCTGCCATAAACACGTTTTGCAGGCTTCAGCAATGATCTGGAGCCGTTTTTCTTTGGCCTGAAGCTTTGCCTCTGATGCTTTGCGCCCGGTGATGTCCTGGCCGTGGGAAATGACGCCCAGAATCTCGCCGTGTTCGTTTCGATGGGGGATGTATTCCATCTCCATCCAGCGCAGGCCCTTGCCCGGAAAATCCACCTGGACCTCATAGGCGACGTTCTCCCCGGCCAGGCAGCGGCTCAGGTTCGGTCTGATCTCCGAGTCAAAGACCGAAACTCCGCAGATTTCGGCCACGGAACGTCCCAGGATCTGATTCATATCCAGGGCGAAGGAGTCGGCATAGGCCTTGTTGACCGCCTGATAGCGGTATTCCTTTGAGACAAAGGATATGGGCTGTTCAATGCTGTTGAAGATGGTTTGAAGCAGACGGAAATCCTCTTTGTCTTGCGGTTCCCGGGCCCTGTCGGATTTCAGGAGAGCCTGTTCCAGTTCTGCAATCCGACGTTCACAATCTTCATAAGTCCGGTTGGGTCCATTTGTCATTTTTTTCCCATTATTCAAACTTTCATACGAGTGCAGGCAGGGCCACCCGAAAGGTGGACCCCTGTCCTGCAGCACTTTCCACTTCCAAGCGCCCGCCGTGATGATCGACAATCTGTTTGGCGATGGCCAGTCCCAGGCCTGTCCCTCCCGCATTTCTTCTGGTTGTGAAGAAGGGATCCATTATCCGGTGGATGTCCCGTTCCTCAATCCCTCTTCCCTCGTCGCGGACTTCGAACACAACGCGCCTTTTTTTTCGATCAAACAGGGTTTCCACAAAAACACCGCAGTTTGAATCAGGCAGGGCATCCAATGCATTTGAGATCAGATTCACAAACACCTGTTCGAGCTTGTTGCAGTCGGCCTTGACGGCCGGCAGATCCTCGCCATAGGCGATGGAGAAGCGGGTGGTTGATTTCTTGATACGGTGCTGCACAAGCAGGAGCGTGTTCTTTACGGCTTCGGTGAGATCCATCGGCTTGAGGTTCAGCCCCTCGTGTTTGGTGGAGTAATTTTTCAAGACGTCCACAATCTTCTTGATTCGATTGGCGCTGGATTCAATCCCTGTAAGAAGTCTTGGGATCTCTTCTTTGATTTCGCGATAGGGCAGGTCGCTTATCGAGAAATCCCCGTCGGAGTCGCAATGCTTGTCGATAACCGGCGAGATTCCGCGCCAGACATCGGATACAATGGGCGTATTGAGCAGGATGATGTGATTGGGGTTGTTGATTTCATGAGCAACCCCGGCCACAACCGTTCCCAGGGCAATCAGTTTATCGGCCTGGGCCATCTCCTGGGCCAGCCTGCGCTCTTGGGTGATGTCCGTAATGCGGATGATGACGTCCCCCGTCTTGATTCCGGCTTCTTCTAAAGGGTATACAACAAGCTGTTCGATTGCCTCCGGATCACCAAGGCCATTTCTTTCCACCGTCAGGTATTCACCTTGTGATACGCATTCAGGCAGGTTGCAGGAACTGCACGCTTGCCGATCTACGCGGCGGTGATCCGGGCAGGGCCTCTTTCCTTGTTCTAAGGTAATGCCGATACCCTGGTAGTATTGTGAGGCGGGCTTGTTGAACAGCTTTAAATGCATGTCCCTGTCTACAAGCATCACGGGCTCGGCTATGCCGTCAAACACCGACTGCAGCATGGCCCGCTGCACCCGCAGCTGTTGTTCGGCCTTCTTGCGCGTAGCGATTTCCTCTTGCAGGCTTTGATTGCTTTCCAGCAATTGGGCCGTACGTTCTTGCACACTGTTTTCTAGATTTTGGGTCAGGTGATACAGCCGAAGGTGCGTCTCCACACGGCTCAGGACCTCCTTTTCTTCAAAGGGCTTGGTCACGTAGTCCACTCCGCCGGCCGCAAAGGCCCGGGCCTTGTCGTCCCCCTCGGCAAGCGCGCTGATGAACAATACGGGAATTTTACTCAGTCCCGGATCCGCTTTCAGCCGGCTGCAGACTTCAAAACCGTCCATTTCCGGCATCAGGATGTCCAGCAAAATAATATCCGGGGGATTTTTAATCGCGGCATTAAGCGCGGCCCGGCCTTTTGGAAAGGCCACCACCCGATACCCCTTGTCTCGCAGCATCTTCTGCAGATATCTCAAATTGGCCGGTGTGTCGTCCACCAGCATCACGGTTGCCGGGGCTGTTTCATCCTTCATGCGACCTCCCTGTCCTGGTCAGTAGAGCATTGAGGCGCGGGTAGTCGAATTCGTCGGCCAGTTTGCGCAAGTTCCGCACTAATTCCGGATGGGGGTCGACCACCTGCTCGAGCAGTTCCGTGAACAGACCCATATCGCCTTGTTCAACCGCCTGCCTGAGCTTCGCCCGCAGCTCTTCAGGCAACTCGGATACGGTCTCGACCGTCAGCGCGGGAAGTTTCCGGTCCTCGTCATCCTTGAACACATACCGTAATCCCAGGCAACGTCCGAGTATTTCGTATAATTCCCGATGTTGAAAAGGCTTGCGCAGGTAAGCGTCCACCCCGGCATCCAAGGTTTTCTGCTTCCCCTCTTCAAAGGCGCTGGCGGTCAGGGCAATGACCGGTGTGGCCAGGCCCTTATTGGTGCTCTTGATCCGGCGAGTGGCCTCGTATCCGTCCATGTCCGGCATGCGCATATCCATGAGCACCGCATGGGGGGAAAACTCTTCGAAAAGCTCGAGTGCCTCCTTTCCGTCACCGGCCTGGCGGATCTCAACCCCGATGGGCACCAGAAGGGCCTTCACCAGCACCTGGTTATCGGTATCGTCGTCCACCACCAGGACCCGCACAGGCCCGGAGCCGGGCTCGAGGCCGATAACCTCCCGGGAGGCGGTCAAACCATTTCCAGGAACCACTTTTCCCCTCGGCATAACCGCTGTGAAACGAAAACAACTCCCCCTGCCCGGTTCGCTGCTAACCCGGATATCCCCGCCCAACAAGGTTGCATACTCCCGGCAGACGGCAAGCCCCAGGCCTGTCCCGCCTTTTTGGGCCGTGGATTCGGCCCGCTCAAAAGGCTTGAAGATCTCTTCAAGGTTCCCCTCGGATATGCCGCCGCCGCTGTCCTCCACTTCTACGGTCAGTCTGACCATATCCCTTTGCTCCAAACCCTCTTCCTGATGGACGTCGCTGCGCACCCGCAGGCTGATGCCGCCCTCCGCGGTGAACTTGACGGCATTGCTCAACAGGTTCAAAAATATCTGCTTCAGTTTGGTGCGGTCGCCATACAGGAACTCCGGCAGCTCATCGTCCCGCTCCACCAGCAGGTGCAGTCCCTTGGCCTCACAGCGGGAACGAAACATCCCATCGAGATCCGTCAGCAGCTCATGGATGGAAAAGTCGACGGGTTTGATCTCCAGGCGCCCCGCTTCGATCCTGGAAATCTCCAGGATGTCGTTGATGATGTCCAGCAGGTCCTGGCCGCTGCGAAGGACGACCTGCACATCACTGCGCTGCCGCTCCGTGAGCCGGGGGTCCCTTGCAAGCAGCTGGGAAAAGCCGATCACCGCATTGAGCGGGGTCCTGAGTTCGTGGCTCATGTTGGAGAGAAACAGGCTCTTGGCCCGGTTGGCGGCCTCGGCCTGCTTCTTGGAAGCGAGCAGTTCAGCCTCCGCCTGTCTGCGCATCAAGGCCGCCCCGATGTGCGTTGCCACGCTTTCCAGCCGTTCAACCTTTTCCAGGGAGAGACGGTCTTTGCGACGGTCGTTGATCTGGAGCAGTCCCGTTATCCGGCCGTAGGCGCGAATCGGAACCAGGGCCAGGGAGACATAGCCTTGATGGATGCAATTGTTCCGCGGATGCGTCCGGAGGTCCTGATTGGAGGGCAGGTCGAGCAAAGGGAAGGAGTCGTTGGTCCAACAGCTTCCCCCTGGGGTGAAGAGCGGGTTGGAGGGGTCGGTCTTGCCGGATATGATCAGGCCGCAGGTGCATTCCAGGCGGATATTGCCGTCCTTGTCCCGGCACACGCCGCCATCCTTGCCACGTTCGAGCAGGGTGTTTTCGGTCAGCAGAAAATCCTTGGAGAAACCGTCCTGGACGAAATAGGGAAAATCATCGCCTTCTTGCAGGCGTATGCCCACGGCCTCGAAGCCGGTGTGCGTCTTCAAGGCGTGGACGCCCTGCTGCAAGGAGTCCTTAAGGTCTCCCGGTTCGTTCAGGATCTGCAGAAGTTCCTGCTCCATCTCGGCATAGGCTTCCCTCTCCTTGCGCTCGCTGATGTCCCGTACAGCCCCCACCATACGAACAGGGCGACCTGTATCCTGATCAAACTCCACTTCCCCCAAGGCTTTGATGTATCTTATTTCTCTGTTATCCGCCCTGATTATTCGGTGTTCAATTTCGTAGGTCTTCCCCTGTTCTTTTGCATCAGAGAAAGCTTTTTCAATATACGGTACATCTTCCGGGTGTGCAATTTCCATCAATTTAGATGTATCTAAATCATTGTCAGAGACACCATGGATTTTTTTCCACTGCCCTGAAAAGTACCAAGTATCACGTACTATATCCCACTCCCATGAACCGAGATTTGCAAGTGCTTGTGTCTTTTCCAGTAATTTAGACTTTTGGGTAAGAGCCTTTTCCGCTTGTTTGCGCCCGGTGATATCACGATAAAACCAGATCCTGCCGTAGTACTCACCATTAGAACCAAACATCGGAGAGGAATAGCGTTCAAGTATTTTCCCATCTGTTAAGGCAATTTCTTCGTAACTCTTCTCCTGTTTGTTCTTATACAGATCACGAATCCGCGCAGCAAATTCATCTGGGTTGGTTAGTTTAGGAAGGACATACTGCAGTGCCTTTTCTGATGACTGCGAGGACATAATACTATCAGGTATTTCCCAAATATCGGCAAAGCGCTGATTGAAAGATGTGATTTTGTCATCCTCATCTACAGTAAGAATGCCGTCCAGTGAAGCTTCCATCTGAGTTTTCTTTAAGATATTTTGAAATGACAGCTCGTTCTCCGCCTGCTTGCGCTCGGTGATGTCGAGCTGAGTCCCGAAGTGCCCGATGATTCTTCCCTGTTCATCGAACATGCAGCGGTAGCTGCCGATAACCCACATTTGGCTTCCGTCAAATCTGCGTTCATCCGATTCAATTTCAAGAAATCCTTGATCAAACATTTTCCGCCACAGCAAGCGGCCATGTTCCAGATCGTGGGCAAACAGTTGTTTGGGCGTCGCGCAAAGAAAGTCTTTCTCACTTGCCAGATACTGGTCCAGCATTGCTCTGTTAATCTTGGTGATACGCTGATGGTCAAATGCATAATCAAGGAGTTTTTCTTTGTCCACGGGATCGTTCCATTCGACCGGTTCGTCAAGCATCATGAAAAACGCCCCTGCCGAAGACTCGGAAAAGAACTGATGTGCAGTCTTTTTGCTCTCTCGCAGTGCTTCTTCCGCCCGCTTGCGCTCGGTGATGTCGCTGATCACCACACGGCAGACCGGCGCGCAGTCGTCCGCCTGGGCGGCGGTTGCCTTCAAATGCGCCCAGTAGAGCGCGCCGTCCGGTTTGACCAGCCGCAGTTCGAACTCCTGGGGTTCGCCGGTCTCAAAGAGCTTTTTGCGAAGCAGGTAGTAGAGGTGCTGGTGCTCCGTGTCAATGAATCGGGTGATCGGCTGTCTGAGCAGCGCCCTGCGCTCCGTTCCCAGCAGGGTGGAGGCGGTGAGGTTGGCCTCCAGGATCAGCCCCTTTTCGGACAGGGTGCAGTAACCCACCGGGGCCCGGTCATAGAGGTCGAAATAGCGCTCTCTTTCGGCTTCGATCTGGTCCTGGGCCGTGCGAAGTTCCTCGTTCTGCATCTCCAGTTCGATCTGGTGCACCCGCAGTTCGTGGAGCGCCCTTTGCAGTGCCTCGGGCGACAGCTTTGCGATCTCTTCAGGAGTCTGGCCGGGTTTTTTCCGGGCGAGCGCTTCGGCCTTCAGCTGCAGGTCTTGGTTGTCAGTCATCGGAGGACTCCTCCCTGCCTTTGGGCATGCCGGAGAAAAAGGCCTCGAAGGCTGCCAGGCCCCCGGCCGATGCCCCGATGCCCACGATTGGGAAATCTTCCCGCAGGTGGTCGGAACTCTTTGCCTTCTCAGGGAGTTCAGCGGAGTGCCCCGCTGTTTCCTGTTTCTGTATATCGTTCTTTTTCCGGATCATACTCGCTCAGGTGCCGAAATCATGAAACAATATATTGCAAATATAGTGCCAAGATGAATAAGACTTTGAAATTTTTCCTAAACTGCTTTTTGGAGGCCGTTCATATGAATGGAGGAGTCACTCCGGTTGTTACGTTTCAACCCAAATTTTAAAGTGCAAAAAGGAAGCACTTCGTCTTACGGTATTTTTTGAGGTGACATGAATCGCAACACTGGTCCATATCATGACGTGCAGGTAAAGCCTGGTTCTGAGGATCCGCCTGTTCCTTCTTTCTTGAGCTGCCTGGCCAGTCGCTGCCGGGAGATTCCCAGGATCCGGGCCGCCATGGATTTATTGGACTCACAGCGTCTGAGGGCCTCGGCGATGAGATCGGTGTCGGCCTCCTCGATGGTGGGCAAAGACTGTAATTTTCTGAGGCTGCCGGGCCAGGTCTCGCTGCCCTGCGGGCTGCGATCCCCTGTCCGGGGGAGACGCGGTTTGTTGCGGAGATCGAGGCTGGGGAAGTCCTGGATTGAAAGCGTCTCTCCGGAGCAGCGGCTCACCGCATCATAGACCAGGCTTTTCAATTCCCGGATATTGCCGGGAAAGGGATGCCGGCTCAAGGCCTCGATCAGATCAACCGGGCAGCGGAGCGGCTGTTTGCCCATGGAGCGGGCCGCCTCATCCAGGAAATGTCCCAGGAGCAGGGGAATATCCTCCGGCTTTTCACGCAAGGGCGGGAGATGGATATGATGCGTACGCAGCCTGTAAAAGAGATCGCTGCGGAAGCGGCCGGAATCCTGAAGGGTTTCAATGGGGTGATTCGTGCTCACGATTATCCGGGCGTCCGTTTTCTTGGGAGTGTCCGAGCCCAAAGGGAAATATTCTTTTTCTTCAAGAAGGCGCAGGAGCTTGATCTGGGACTCCGGACTGAGGTCGCCGATCTCGTCCAGATGGAGGATGCCGTCCGCTGCTTTGGCCACCAGGCCCTCCCGTCTCTGATCCGCGCCGGTGAAGGCCCCTTTGACATGGCCGAACAGGGTGTCGGCAAAGGCCTGATCATCGATGCCTGCCACATTGGCGGCAACAAGGGGCTGTTCTGTCCCGCTCAGCTGGTGGATTGCCTTGATCAGCAATTCCTTGCCTGCCCCGGTCTCCCCGGTGACCAAAATGGGCTGCCGGCTGGGGGCGATGGCTTCGATATACTGGAAGATGGACTGCATGACCGGGTTCTGGGTGATGATAGCAGCAAAGGCTTCGGAATGGGCAAGTCTGCCGGAGAGCATTCGATCCTTGAGAAGCTGGTTTTCCTGCTGCAGTTCCTGGATCTCGAAAGCCCGCCTGACACAGGCCACCAGGCGGCTGCGTTCCACGGGTTTGACCAGGTAGTCAAAGGCTCCGTTTTTTATGCATCTGACTGCGGTCTCCACTTCATTGACGCCCGTGATCATAATGACCGTGATGTTGGGAAACTCCTGTTTGATGTGCTCAAGGACTTCCTCCCCGGACACGACAGGCATGATCAAGTCCAGAATACAGACGGTGAAGTGTCCGTTTCTGATGGTCTCCAGGACCTTTGTGCTGTCCCGGCAGGAGGCCACCTCCTTGATGCCGCTCATGCGCAGGGCCATGGTGTAACTTTCCAGAGCATGCTGCTCGTCATCCACAAGCAGGACGGCATTGGTGAAGTGCAGGGGCTGCTTCATTTCGATCTTCCTTTTTTCAGGCTTATGGGGAAAACAGGTCCTCATCCGGGAATACTTTGCTATAGATTTGAGGCGTTGAAGAGAAGATTTTTTTTCGAGCAGAAACTAATCCTAAAAACGCGAGCTCCACTACCCGACGGGCGTGCCCCGTATGCAATCTATGGCTCTCAGAGTTGGGGTTGATTCCGCTGAGGCCAAGAACTGAATCCACTAAGCTCTGAGCAGAGGACGCGCTATTAATGAATTTTTCGCGGAGGTAATCTACTTTTGGTTGACGTCCTGGCATGAAGGCTCCTGAGAGCTAACACTGCAAATCAGGCGTGAGTTTTCGAATCGCCTGAATTTGCCTGGTTATATGTCTGTCATGCGGCAACGTGTTCAATGCCTTTGAAAACAGCCTCATCCAACTGACTGATTTCCCAATTGTTTTGTAAATTTAACCAAAATTGCGGACTACCCCCTAAGGCTTTTGAAAGCTTCATTGACATTTCCGCACTAATGCCTCTTTTGCCACGGCATATTTCATTAATCGTTTTCGGTAAAACTCCAATATGTTTTGCAAGCGCGGATTGGGTGAGACCTATTTCTTGAAGCTCACTTTGAAGTACTTCGCCAGGATGCACTGGAGAATAATGTATTTCATCCATTTTATAGCTCCTTAACGATCACGCCGCGTTTGGCGATCTCCGCTTTAGCTTGTGTCGGTCGGCGTCATAAATCCTCCAGTAAATGGGCAATCTCTTTCGGCGTCGGCAGTTGGCCCTTCAACGATTTCGGCAGCGTCCTGGTGATTTCATAGGTCGCCACGCCAATGGGCTTTCGGGTGTCGTGCAGGGCATATTCCACAATCGTGCGGTTTTTTTCCTTGCAGAGAATGATGCCGATGGAAGGGTTTTCATCCTTCTGGCGAACCTGCCTATCCAGCGCCGTCAGGTAGAACTGCATCTTGCCGACGTACTCCGGCAGAAATTCACCGATTTTCAATTCGATGGCGACAAGACAACGCAGGCGGCGGTGAAACAGGAGAAGGTCGATGAAAAACTCTTTTCCTTCCACCTCCAGCCGGTACTGACTGCCCATGAAGGCGAACATGCCGCCCATGCTCCGCAGAAAATGCTCGATCCGGGCGATGAGAGCCCGTTCCAGCTCACGTTCGCTGTGATCTTCACCCAGCTCCAGAAAATCGAACGTGTACTCGTCCCTCACCGCCAGCCGGGCCTGAGCGCGCAACTCCGGCGTCAGCTCCCGGTCAAAATTGGTCTGGCCCAAAAGCGATTTTTCGTAACTCTGGTTGTCAATCTGGTGAATGAGCACGTTTTTCGACCAACCGAACTTGCGGGTCATGCGGATATAAAATTCCCGTTCCAAGTGGTCCTTGCATTTGCTCATGATGACAAGATTATGCGCCCAGGCTATTTCTCCAACCAGTGGTTGGAGTCTTTCGTTGTCGTGGTACTCCGAATAGAACTGGCGCATATACCAGAGGTTTTGAACTGAAAAACCGCTCACGCCGGGAAATTCCTGCCGCAGATCGGCAGCTAACCGTTTTACCACAGATTTGCCCCAACCCTCGGTCTCTTGGCGTTCCACGATAATTCGCCCGATGTCCCAGTACAGACCAACCAGCTCCTTGTTGACCGCCTTGAGGGCCTCGTACTGGGCGGAACGTATGCGCTCCTTTATTTCGGTCAGCAGGCGCGGATAATCCCCCTGTTTGCCGAGACTATGTTCGTTAGGGATATCAGTCGACTTCATTGACGGGCTCCTCATCAATCCAAAGCTCTTTGCCGTTTTCTGAAATTTGGAACATTATTTGGACAAGTGTCTCATTTTGGTAAAATTCGAAGCACGAAATTCGAAATCCGAAACAAGCACGAAATTCAAATTTTCAAATTTTCAAACGAAGACAGGTAACAAATCCCAAATAAATTATAATGGTTAAAGTTAGACCACCTCTGACGTTTTGAATTTTGAATTTTTGTCATTTGAAGTTTGTTTCGAATTTCGTGCTTCGAATTTCGATATTATGTCCAATTTTGAAGTCATTGAAAATACTTTCAATTATTTTAAAAAGTTACCTTTAAGTGTCAAGACGCTGATACGAAGTCTGCATCATCAATCATGGCATAAGAGATGTCTTCTTCCAGCGGTTCAAGCGATTCCACCGTCTCTTCCAGGTCTTCGCTGCCCGGGAGCGGGGCGAGGTGACGCACATCCACCTTGCCGGTGACCATGTCGGCGATCAGTCGGGTGCGGTATTTGCGAATGAGGTCGAATTCGACGGGTTTAAAAAATCTGCGCCGATCTGCGTAATCTGTGGATTCATACCGTCACTTCCACAATCGTCATGGTGTCGTTGCCGAAAATGTCCACCACCTTGACCGCGATCTTGCGCCTAAGACCCCCACAAGACCTGATTTTGATCACTTATACAAAAGTTCAAGCAAGGTAGCAATCCGACCCCAGGTCCGCAGGTCCAACCCCCGACCCGCGACGGACCGGACCAGCGGACCCGTCGGTTGAGCCGCCTGGTTCGACATTTCTATGCTGTTTGCCGAGACATTTCTTGATATGAGAATTCCCAGAGCCCGGCATTATTTTTTGCATGTTCAATTGTCATGCTCACGATGTGACCCTTCGCATCAATATCTATATAGATGTTCTCGCTTATCTCTTTAGTCTCATGAACCTCTTTGTCTGTGAATTCGACGTGAGCAGTATCAGTATCCGAAAAATATTTAACCTTCATGTTTTATTCCCCCTTGTATGATCTATCGAAGAACGCATTATGAACCGTCTCGCCGTCTTCAAGCAAGATAACCCTCAAATATCTCCCTGCTTCTGATATTTTCGCCCATTTCCTGATCCTCCCATCGGATTGAGTTTCTGCCTTCTCAGGGCTCTTAATAACAAATTTTATCCAATCCTCTTTGATCTGAGCGCGATCAGGACGTTTCCTGGTATATTCAAAATAGCGTGTGGTCTTCATTTGTCAAATTCCAGATATATTTTAAGCCGAACGGCGGCTAGTCAGGGGCGGCGCGCTTTTTGCCGCCCCCTGCACCAGCAAGGTTATGTTTCCTTGTATTCCCGGAAGCCGTTCAAAACATCGTCGAAAGTCTTGGGGCCATATTTCTCGAAACCGGCATCCTCCACAAAAACAAAGTCATACCGGACTTGCGACTGCGCCTTGTTTACGTCCTCGCACCATTGGCGCAAGCGTACCATCTTCGGCGGCACGTCCAGGTCTTCCCGCCCTTTGGTTTCTGCAATCACCACGCGCCCATCCTTCAACCGCACGATGAAATCCGGGTAGTAGTTTGAGATGTCGCCATCCGCGTTGACATAATCCAGCTTAAAATGCACCGAGAGATAGTTCTTGGCATAGGCGACCACGTCCGGGCATTGTTCAAGGAAAGCAGCAAACTCCAGCTCAAACCGGCTGTCACCAATCACCCGGTTGAACACCGATTTCTTGGGAATCATGTAGCCCTGGTCTTTCACCACAAAGGGCCGGGTCTTGCGCAACTTGATGGTATCCCGGATTTCCGCGTCGCCCTTGTCGCGGACCGTCAGCGCGTTGATCCCCTGTTTGAAGGTCTCGATCACGGTTTTGGTGGCGGCCAGTTCCGAGAGGTTGCGCAAGGTATTGGCTGATTCCAGCTCCACAGTCTTGCCAAACAGGGTGTTCTGAACAAAACCCTTCACCTTGCCATAAAGCACGTCATAACCGCCGACCAGCCGCAGCTCTTTCATGATTGTCTGCGTGAAATAGCCTATAACGCTCCGGTAGTCCGCAACGCCGGCACTGTCCAACAATGTGGTATGGGCTAATTCACCCGTGGTGACATCCTTGAAGACGATCTCCCGCTGCTCTTCTTCGCTGAATGCCTGATAAGCGACCGGCTGCAAAGAAAAACCACCTGGTTTCAGATCTGCCAGGTTCTTGTATTCCCGATACACCCTCGGTGTCAGCACCGGGATTTCGATATCCAGGGCATCGATATCCTTTTGGGTGTTTTCGTTGTCCACCTCGACGATGAGAGGAGTTTTCGGCCCGGTGCCTTCGCCCATGGCCTTACGTTCCAGTTCAACGCCTTCGGCCTGAATCGACTCGACAAAATCCATAAAGGCATCGGTGCCCACCACGCTCATGTACTCCTCGGTAAACCCCGGATACATCTTGCGCAAGCCCCGCCCCAGCGTCTGCTCCGGCAGAATGTTGCTTTTGGCCGAATAAGCGCGCAGTCCGACAATGGTGGTAACGTTTCGAACATCCCAGCCTTCTTTGAGCATCAGCACCGAGACAATCACTTTGTAAGGGCTGTCGTTGGAGTCGATCTCGTTTGACTGTTTGCGCAGTAGTTCCAGCTCCTCTTTGGCTTTGCCCGTGGCCGCTTCGGAGATCTCCCCGTTATTCTTGGTATGGATTGTCAGCACCGCCCCGGCAAAATCTGGGTATCGGTTCTCCAGATACTCGGCCACCTCGTCGCAGTTGCGGGTGTCGTCGGTCATCACGAAGAGGATCACCTTCTTGTCCAGCTTCTGGTGCTCATCAAAGGCCTTGCGCCACTCAATCACCCCCAGGTCAAGGTAGTCGGCATATTTTTCAGTAAATTTGGCGCTCTGCTTCTCGGAAAGCTTGTCCCGGCTGGCCGCGTCCGGCAGCACCGGGTGCTTGACCACATTCTGCGAAATCGCCTCCACCAGCGGATAATCCGCCACTGTCTGCACGAAGATCGCGCCATTGTTGTGCTTGGGCGTAGCCGTCACATCCACCTGCAGGCTTAAGGCTCTGCCCTTCTGCAACAGCCGGTTGTGAATGTCTTCGATGGACTTGAACCATGCCAGCTTCGAATCGTGGATATGGTGCGCCTCGTCATTGAGGATCATCAGCTCGTCGATGTCGCGCACGATCATCCCCAGATCCACATTGGAATCGGTGGTTTTCCCCGTTGGTCGTTTTCCGAGGAAATAGTCCATGGTGTTCTCGTCATCGGGAGAGGGCATGATCTCCTCGCCGGAATAGACCCGATGAATGTCAGTCAGAAAGATGTTGCCCGTGGCCCGGGTCACGTTCACCTCGTCCTGCTTATGCAGGGTGAGCTGAAAATCGTCCCGCCAGTTGCGCCCGTCATAACCGTTGTCCGGCAGCACCGGGTCCTCGAAGAAGATCCGCAAGCCCTGAAAGTCGTAATAAATCCGGTCCAGCACGATGATGTTGGGCGCGATCACCAGGAAATTGCGCGACAGCTCCGATTCTGGCTCATAGAGCTTATGGTAGAAGCTCCAGGCCAGCGCCAGGCTCATCACCTTGGTCTTGCCGCTGCCGGTGGCCATCTTGATCACATAGCGCCGCCAGCTCTCGTCAAACATCCCAGCCGACACCGCGCCGCTGGAATCGAAGCGCATCAGGTCGTATTTGTCCTTAGCACCCACATAGCCGCTGTCTCGAAATTCTCCGACCTTGCGGCGTAACTGCGCCACCAACGGCGGCATCAGCTTGTCCATGGTCATCTCGCGCAGCGCCTCATCGGCTGGGAACCAGCGCACCTCCGGATTGAGGATCGCATGCGGGGAGCCGGGAAAGTCTTTATGCAATGCCATTATACGTTCTTCCTTTCACCTTCCAGTCGTTTGATGTTTCGGTCACTTGTCAAAATTTCCATCTGTTCGATGGCAATACGGTTGAGCCTTTTCAGTCGTTCGGACTGCTCCATCCCTTCACTGATGAAAAGAGCGTTCAAATTTCCATGAGGCGAACTCAAAGGCGATGTCCCGATGGGCAAAAGTGCCCCCATAGCGGCCGGATTTGGAAATCAGCCCGATCGCCCCCGTCGATTCAATCCACTTCTTCGGAGAGAGGACGAAGGCATTTTCGCCGGCCTCAAATCTAAACTGGTCGAATTCGACCAGTTTAAAAAATCTGCGCCGATCTGCGTAACCTGTGGATTCATACCGTCACCTCCACAATCGTCATGGTGTCGTTGCCGAAAATGTCCACCACCTTGACCGCGATCTTGCGCCTCCCGGGTATGACCTTGTGGGCCACACTTTTCAGCTCCAGCGAACGATCTTTCCTGGTGCGGAAGCTCTGCCACTCGTTTTCAAAAATGAAATCACCGGTCCACTCCTCACGGGTCTCGCCGCTTTCCGGGTCTTTCACCCGGATGATCTCCCGCTTGCTCTCGAAGTCGAAATCCACGCTCCAGTAGTCGATCCAGTCAGTCCAGTGCTCGGTCAGCGTCTCGCGCTGCATGACCCCCTTTTTGTCCTTGCTCAGCTTCACGATCCGGCCTTTCTCCACCACGATCTTGCTGCCCGCCCGTTTCGTTTTGCCCAACGCCTCCTCAGCCTGGGCAATGCTGTCCTGCGAGTAGAAGACCGAAAAATCGGTCAGCTCCACAGCCACTTTAGGGGGCAGGCCTTTATTGCTCTTATTCACCCAGGAGTATGGAAGCCTGGATTCGATCGGTGCGATATGCAAAAGGGATTTCTTTACAAAGATGAGGCTTTATATGGCCTGGTTCGAATTGATGACAAATAAACCTGACACGATCTGAGCCATACAGTATATTATTAGCCCCAAAGGGAAAAGAGGGATGATTTCATTTATATCACGTTTTTTTACTTAGGTGACAGCGTTGCCTTGTCTGTTCCGTTTCAAGGAGAGGAATAATAGTAGTATTTTTCAATAGTAACAGATTGTTATCGGAGTGACATGATAGCCGAATGGTACACTCAGGATATCCAATGTGTGATCAATTTGCTCACTCTGATTTTTTGTCTAACACATTTCTTATCGTGGCGGCGATCTCCTTCATGATAATGGGCTTCATGACGAATCCATCTATACCGAGAGCCTTGCTTTTTTCCTCGTTGATCTGGTAGCTGAAGCCCGTGCAAAGGACAACAGGGATATTCGGTCTGATTTTTTTCAACTCTGCGGCAAGCTGCACCCCGGTTAAATTCGGCATGGTCATATCCGTCACCACCAAATCGAAGGCATGGGGGTCGGCTTTGAAAACCTCCAGGGCATCTATACTTCCGGTGCGGACGGTGACTGTGTACCCCAGCCGCTCCAGCATCTGCTGCTCCATCTTGACAATCGAGGCCTCATCGTCAACCAGAAGTAATTTTTCAGTGCCGCCCCGGACTGGTTGATCGGGATCGATCTGTTTTTCTGTAGAAATCTGCTGCTGCTGCACAGGTAGATAGACCTGGACCTCGGTGCCATGGCCTGGTTCGCTGATGATACGAATATCTCCATGCGCCCGTTTGATAATCCCCTGAACCACGGAAAGCCCCAGACCGGTCCCTTTGCCGGTTTCCTTGGTAGTGAAATAGGGATCGAATATCTTATCCAGGACATCGTTTTCAATACCCGGTCCGGTGTCCGCGACACGCAGCATGGCATAGTCGCCCGGAGCCAATTCCGGCAGAAGGATCTGTTCAGGTTCTAAGGGGATCTGCTCCAAACTGACTGTCAGGCTGCCCCCGGTTTCTTCCATGGCCTGATAGGCATTGGTAACCAGATTCACTAATATTTGATGGATTTGTGTGGGATCGGCCACGACCACACCACATCCGGGATCAATATCGTGCTGGATGTCTATGGTTGTGGGAATTGTGGACCGAAGCAGCTTGAGGGCTTCCTTGATGATGGGCTGCAGTCTGATGGGTCTGAGTTCCTGTTCTCCCCGACGGCTGAAGGCCAGGATCTGCTTAACCAGGTCTCTGGCTCGAAAAGAAGCCTTAAGGATTTCATCGATGTGGTTGTGCAGTAGACTGTCTGATGGAACGTCCTCTTTGAGCATCTCGGTAAAGCCCATCAAAGGATAAAGGATATTGTTGAAATCGTGAGCAATGCCCCCGGCCAAGGTGCCAATAGATTCCATTTTTTGGGAATCCCGAAGACGATCTTCAAGCTGTTTTTGCTCGGTAATGTCCCTTATTATGTTGATGGTGGCAGGACGATCTTCCCAGCTTGTCAAAGCAGCGTTGATTTGTACCAACAATTCTTCGCCGGTTTTATTTTTTATTCTGAAAGAATAGTTTGAGGGAGGATTTTTTTCTCTTAATCTTTGCAGGTGCCTTCCCAAAACAAGATCCCTGTCTTCAGGATGAATGATATCGGTAAACGGCATATTGGCTAATTCATCTGCAGAGTATCCTGTGATGTCGGTCATTTTCGGGTTGGGAAATAGTATTATGCCATCTTGAGCGATAAATATCGCGTCGTTTGCATTTTCAACTAATAAGCGATATTGCTCTTCACTTTTCCGCAATGCTTCCTCGGCTTGCCTGCTTTCCGTAATATCCTGATGGTTGCCTATAATATAAATAGCATCGCCATTTTTATCCCTCTCTACAACACGTGCTCTTGCGAGAATCCAGCGATAATCGCCCGTCGAGGTTCTCAGACGAAACTCGTTTTCATATGAATCGGACTTTGTTGTTAAATATTCCTCGGTTACTGCCAGTGCTTTTTGCCGGTCATCTGGATGAATCAAATTTAGCCAGTTTTCGTAGTTAGCTGGAAATTCGTCTGGTTCATAGTCAAGCATAGTGTAATATTTCGGACTAAATGTAAGCTCATTCGATTTGAAATTCCAGGTCCATATGCCATCGGTAGTTGCATCTAAAATCTGCTTCAACTCTCGTTCGCTGGCATGAAGCGCCTCTTCTGCCTGCTTTCGCTCAGTAATGTCCTGAATGGCTGTTCGGATGCCGGTGATATGCCCGTCTTCATCCGTCAGAAGCCGATCTTCAAACAAGACGGGAAAGGTGGTTCCATCTTTGCGTCGGTAGGTGCGCTCCAAGCCAACGGCCGGAGGTCTGACTCCGCCCAGCTTGGCCAAGATCTGTTCACGGGCAACTCCGTCAACCATGAACTTCCAGCAAGGCCGGCCAATCATCTCTTCAGCGGTGTAACCCAGCATCTTTAATTCGGTGCGATTCACCCGAGTGATATTACCCTGACGATCGTATTCGAAATACCCTACCGGGGCATCATCATAAAGATTTCGAAATCGTTCCTCGGATCTTTGCAGTTGCTCCTCGGCCCGCTTACGCTCGGTGATGTTCCGGCACAAACCCTCTATGGCCATAATTTTCCCTGAATCATCGAATATCGCCTTGTTGGACTGCACTATCCAGCGTTCATTTCCTTCTGGGTCAATTATTTTGTACTCATATGTTTCCTGTACTTTTCCTTCTAACAATTCCTTCCATTTATCCTCAAAATAACCAGCAGAGTCCGGGTGTATAATGCTCTGAATAAGAAGCGGATTGTTGATAAACTCTTCACTGGTATATCCGAATACTTCCTCTACTGAAGGGCTGAAGTATTCGTATATTCCATCAGGAAGCGTCATGCGATAGACAGCATCGTTCAGCCCTTCAACTAAACCCCTGTATTTCTCCTCGCTCTCTCGCAACACCTTTTCAGCCTGCTTGCGCTCGGTGATGTCAGTCACAACACCCATCGTACCGATATATTGACCGTCTTGTTTGTCAAATCGGGGTCCGGCACCGATCACCACCGGAAATTTATGACCATCTTTGTGGCTCAGAATAATTTCGTATCGGTCAGTATGTCCCTGGGCACGTCTGGCTTCTGCTTCCTCTGCAATGGCCTGCTGTTCTACCGGTACCATATCCAGCCAGGATTTCCCTATAATCTCTTCGGGCAGAAGCCCGAGCATTTCTGATAACCGTTGATTGATGAATATAAC
>JAABTT010000034.1 GCA_011389765.1 Desulfohalobiaceae bacterium S24
CACGGTTCACGGTTTGAAGAGGAAGATATTCGGAAGATACATTCTGGGTCGTTTGAAAAACTGTTTTTTTTTCTTAACCGTGAACTGTGAACCGTGAACTTGGAACCTTTGGGTTGCGGGCGAAGCCAGCTTTGGTTCAGAGACTCTCTTACGCTGAAAGGTGACAGCCTGTTTTTTTTCTGGTAGGGAAGCAAATTCGGTTTGGACCCCAGATTACAGAACGCTTTTTCCTCATTGCGTGGCCTGTCCAGAACTGCGAGGGAATCTTTCGAGGAAGCAGTCCCGGACGGGTAGAATTTTGTACTATACAAAGGAACGATCATATGGAAAGTGTACTGCTCTCCCCGGCTGAAACGGCTCTTCTCGGAATACCGGGCTGGTTTCTGGCCCTGCTCATTCCTGCGGCCGGCCTCATCGCCTTTGGCTTCATCATGTTCAAGCGCCTGGTTCCGCTGGCCAAGGGAGCCTCGGACCCCCGTTTTGACAAGGTCTCCAAGCGCCTCAAGAACGTACTTGTCCTCTGGCTTGGCCAATACAAGCAACCCCGCTACCTGCTGGCCGGCGTGCTGCATATCCTGATTTTCTTCGGATTTCTGATCTTAGGCGTACGTTCTCTGTCTCTGGTGATCATCGGCTTTCAAGAGGGGTTTGTCTTTCCTGGACTGGGCGGCCCGCTGGGCACAGTCTATGATCTTTTGAAAGATTATGCCGCGACCATTGTCCTCATCGCCTGTATTGCCGCCGGCATACGCCGCAAGTATTTCAAGCCGGAACGCTACAATGTGCCGCCTAAATACGGGCATGATCACAGCGGTGAAGCCATTTTTGTCCTGGGGCTCATCAGCGCCCTGATGGTTTTTGAAAGTCTTTTTGCCGCCACGCAGGTGATCGCCCAGAAACAGGCCGGTCTGCACGCTGAGTTTCTCGCCCCGGGGAGCCTGGCCTGGTTTTTGATGGTTTTCTTTGCCTGGGCCCCGGTGGGCCTGCTCCAGGTCCTGCACATTGCCTCCTATTATCTCCATGATCTCATTTTTTTCTTTTTTCTCTGCTTCCTGCCCTTTGGCAAGCATTTTCACGTTATCACCTCGATTTTCAATGTCTATTTTTCCAAATTGAATAAAGGGGCGGTTAAGCCCGTTAAATGGGGATTTTCCGAAGAGGAGCTGGACGATCTCGATTCCTTCGGCGTCAAATACTTCGAAGACTTCACCTGGAAGCACATCCTGGATTTTTACACCTGTGTGGACTGCGGCCGCTGTTCGGATAATTGTCCGGCCAATACCGTGGGACGTCCGCTTTCGCCGCGTTTTATCAGCATCAAATCCAGAGATTATGCCTTTGACCGATTTCCGATACGCGGCTTGATCAAAGATAAGGCCCCCCTGATGGGCAAGGTTTTCGAGGAGGACGAGATCTGGTCCTGCACTACCTGCGGCGCCTGCGAGGAAGAATGCCCGGTCATGATCGAGTACATCGACAAAATAGTTGATCTGCGGCGGGGTATGGTCGATGAAGGCCTGGTGCCCCAGTCCATTCAAAAACCGCTCGGAGCCTTGGAAAAACGAGGCAATCCCTACGGTAAAATGGAAAAAAAGCGTGCGGACTGGGTCAAGGAACTCGATGAGGGCGATACCGTCAAGATCCTCAATAAAAAAGAACAGGCCGAGACCCTGTACTTTGTGGACAGCTCCACATCCTATGATGAGCGCCTGCAGGCCCTGGCCCGATCCACAACCCAAATCCTGCAAAGCGCGGGAAGCGATTTCGGAATCCTGGGCAAAGCGGAAAAGGACAGCGGGCACGAGGTACGCCGTTTCGGCGAAGAAATGCTCTTTATGACCCTCAAGGAACAGAACACCAAGGCTATCCGGGAATCCGGTGCCAGGCGCATCCTGACCAGCGACCCCCACGCCTTGAACAGCCTGCTCAAGGACTACGACGATCTGCCTCCGGCTGAGCATATCAGCGAGTTCGTCCTCAGGCAGATCAACGCAGGCCGGTTGCACTTGAAATTCATTCAGGACAAAAACCTGATATTCACCTATCACGATCCCTGTTATCTGGGTCGGCATAACGGCCTCTATGAGGCACCGAGACAGGTTTTGGACCATATCCCCGGCATGAACAGGGTGGAAATGGACAGAAACCGGGATCGCTCCTTTTGCTGCGGCGGGGGCGGACTGATGCTCTATTATGAACCGGTGGAAGACAGGCGAATGGGCCAGGTTCGCGTGGAAATGGCCCATGCGGCCGGAGCCAACGTGATCGTCACCTGCTGCCCCTTTTGCTTGATCAACCTGGAAGACGGAGTCAAAACCAGCGGCTTGGAGGGACAATTGGAAGTTATGGACTTCACGGAACTCATTGCCGGGCAGCTGGCCGGAATCTAGCGGCAGGGGAGTGCGGAAGGGAGGAGAAACGCGGAGCGCGGAACCCGGAGTGCGGAAGGCAGAAGGGAAAAACACGGAACTCGGGGAAACGCGGAGCGCGGAAAGATACTGATCCGATTTTTGTTTTTCGACAAAGACGCCTGGTTCCTAAGTCCCAGGGCTCTGTAAAATTCTCTCGCAACTTTATTCAAACCAACTGTTTTGGAGGCGTGTATGGAAATTTTAGTCTGTATCAAGAGAGTGCCGGATACCGCTGAAAACGAAATTGAAATCAACAGTGCCGGAAACGACATAGAACGGGACGATCTGGTCTACTCGGTCAATGAATGGGATAATTATGCGGTTGAAGAAGCCATTCAGCTGCGGGACAAGGTCGGCGGCAGCGTGACCGTTATCACGGTCGGCGATGAAGAATCCGAAGAGGTCCTGCGGCGGGAGATGGCCATGGGAGCGGACAAAGGCATTCTGCTTACGGACGAAGCCTTTGAAAATTCCGACGGCAGAGGCGTGGCCGCCATCTTAAAGGCCGCCATAGATCAGGGCCGGTACGATCTCATTCTGACCGGAGCCCAGGCCGATGAAGGCGCGGCCCAGACCGGCGGCATGCTGGCCGCCATGCTGGAGTATCCCTATGCCTCCCTGGTCAACGAAATCGAGGTGCTTGACGACAAGACCCTGAAAATCGGCCGGGAGATCGAAGGCGGCAAGCAGGAGGTGAGCAGCATCGGGCTGCCCTGCGTGCTGTCCATTCAAACCGGAATCAACGAACCCCGGTATGTAGGCATCCGGGGGATCAGGAAAGTGGCTTCCGTGGATATTCCTGAACTGGGGCTTTCCGAACTCGGCTTGTCTGCGGATCAGGTGGGTGAAGCCGGGTCCAGGGTCAAACGGGTCGATTATTTTGTTCCTGAAACGGGCGAGGGGGCTGAAATACTGGAAGGCGACACCGAAGAAGTTGCTGCAAAGCTCATTGAAATGTTGAAAGCCAGAGGAGGGATTAAATAATGACTACCCACATTTTTGCCTATATAGAACACCATGAGGGCCTGGCCGATGATTCCTCGCTTGAACTCGTGAACGCGGCCCGAAAGATCGACCCCCAGGCCCAGGTCACGGCCCTTGTTTTCGGCTCGGGCGACAGTCTGGATCCCCTGTGCCAGGAAGCCGCCAAGACTTACACTGAAGTCTGGAAAGTTGACAAGCAGGAGCTTGCCTATCCCAATGCCGAAATCATCCGGGGCCTGCTGATCAATCTCCTGCCGAAGGACGGCATCTGTCTCGTGCCCCATGATACCTTCGGCATGGATTTGGCCCCTGGTCTGTCCATCAAACTGAACTCGAGCTTTGTGGCCGACGTCGTTGATATTGAAGGCGCGGACGGCGATACCTTGAAAACGGTGCGTCAGGAATTCGGGGGTCAGGTCTCCACGCATGTGAACTGCAATATCGCCCAGGGCGCGGTGTTGACCGTTCGCACCGGCTCGTTTCCTGCGGATGAATCCAAAAGCGCCTCCGGCCGGGTCACGGATAAATCTGATGCAGCAGAAAGCGTGGAGGCCAGGCGGACATTCCAGGAAGTCCTCGAGGCGGAAATGGGAGAGGTGGATATCAGCAAAGAGGACATCCTTGTTTCTGTAGGCCGGGGCATCGGCGAAGAAGAAAACATCGAAATCGCCCAGGAACTGGCTGAAGCCATGGGCGGCGTTGTCTCCTGTTCCAGGCCGATCGTGGACGCCAAATGGATGGAAAAATCGCGTCAGGTCGGGACATCCGGGCAAACCGTTAAACCCAAGGTTTACCTGGCCCTGGGGATCAGCGGGTCCTTTCAGCACATGGGCGGGGTCAAGGGCAATCCCTTCATCGTCGCCGTGAACACCAATCCCAAGGCCCCTATTTTTCAGGCTGCGGAAGTGGGCATCGTCGAGGATCTGACGGATTTTATCCCGGAGCTTACGGAAAAAATCAAAGAACTGTAGCCAATTTGCCAATTTGCTGGGAGCCTTGTTCAGTCGTTCGGGCCTCAGACCCTGTTCTGTAAAGGTTGACTGCTGGCTACCTGCAAATTGGCTCAGGCCTCTTCGAGGCGCAAAGCAGTACATTTTTTTGACAAAGCCCGGTTTTCAGGTGCACACCTGAAAACCGGGCTTTTTTGCGCTCATTGACGGACGGCTAAAAAGCACCGGGCCAGGGCCGCGCTGAAATCCGCCAGGGTTTGACTCATGGCGGCCACGATTGCCCCCGGGGGGCCTTCCGGGAGGGGACGGGCGAAGAGCGAGCTTCGGTCGCAGAGGATATGCTTGCTGCGGGCATCGTGCACCGACCAGCGGACCTTGAGCTGGACTTTGCCAAGGGATTGCACCGCTTCAAAGCGGAAGATCTCCACGAGGACCCGGAAATCGGGGGCATCGTGAAAACGGTCCGGAAAGGGAATCACTTTGGCGGTTTCAAGCCGGCCGCTAAGGTTCTGGGCCAGGACCCGGGTGATGTTCTCCTGAATCGGCTCGGCCCAGTGATGGAAACTCTGAAGCTGCAGACGATTCGGGGCGGTCCTGGAAATGATCTGCTGACGATCCAGATAGGAGGGAATGACCACCGGTCCCAAGCTGATCAGGGGGGCCGCGGGGTCTTCAGAGACCGAATCGCTGCTGGTGGCGGCATGTTCTTCAGAACTCAGCACATAGTAGCGAGTGGATGGAGAGGTGCCCGCACAGGCGGTGATCGCCAGAACAAGACCGAGCAGCAGACACCATCCAGGAACTTTGGAAAAAAACATGATTCACCTCTATCTCCGGCTCAACAGGAAGCCAGGCCGGGTTTAGGCTCCAGACTGCATATTCCTCTGAAAAAACATATCCGAAAGCGATCCCCCGCTTTCGGATCAGCGCTTGCCTTTGAACAGGGCCTCGGGATGCCGTTCGAGATAATCGGTGAGGTTGCGCATGGACCTGGCGGCGGCGGACAGTTCCTTCAAGGCATTGCTCAGCTCAAAGCGCAGGACGGAATCCTCATCCGTGGCATCCTGAAGCGCGGCCAGGGTTTTTTCGGTCTGCTTAAGAGTTGAACGTACGGCGGCAAAGCTCATTTTCAAATCCGTGGACAACTGACCCAGAATTCCGCCTTGATCCTCGGACAGCATTGCATGGAAGCGATTGAAAACTTGCTGCATGGACTGGGTTGTCTTTTGAATTTCCGAAGAAATACTTCCGGCTTCCCTGCTGAATTGCTGCAGCAGTTTTTTCGTCTCCGTTTGGGTCGAGTTGAATCCGGTTCCGGCCCGGGAAATCTGCTGCTTTGTTTTCCGGATCAGGTCCTGAATATCCCGCAGTGTCGTATCCATCCCCTGGATAAGGGTCGGAAGATTCTGCTCTAAGTTCTGAACCGTCTGCTGCAGGTCCTGCATGGTCTGATCCAGGGAGTTGAGCGTCCTGGGAATGGCCGGGGATTGAAATGTTTTTTCAATGCCTTCTAAACTCGAGATGAGCTTATTGGCCAGTTCTTCAAGAGGCAGTTTCTCAAAAGTCGAGCTGAGTTCCTGAAATTGGGAGGGGACAGTTGGAATTTCAGGATAGCCGGTCGCACCGGGTTCTTTTTTGGATGCAGTCTCAGGGAAAAAATCGAGCTGCACTGCGCTGCTGCCGGTCACGAAACTCTGAAGGATCAACTGTCCTTTCAGTCCCTGATCGATGAGTTTTTCATAGACCTTTCCAGGCTGCGAGCCGGTCCCGGTCCATTCAATCCGGTGGGGATCCAGGGCTACGATCACCGGAATCAGCATAGCATTGATTTTTGTATCGGCCCTCAGTTGAATATCCTTGACCTGTCCCACCTTGACCCCCTGCAGCAGGACAGGGGAGCCCGTCTGCAGCCCTTTCACCGAATTCTCAAAAAAAAGGACAAAGGACTTGCGCTGCTGAAATATATCGGCCGCCCCGAAAAAAGTAATAAACAGCAGGCCCAACACAAAGGCCCCGAAGATAAAAAAACCAAGAAGGGTTATTTTACGGTCTTTTTTCATGTGCGTATGTTCTTTCCTTTTGAGGAGCCTCATTCGCTTTTGGAGTCTGTGCCTCCTCGCGTGAGAAAGGCCCGAACTTTGGGATGACTGGTGTGCTCCAAAAGCTGCCCGGGGTGTCCGGAGTCAAGAACGGTCTTGGTTTCTGAGTCCAGGAAAATCGAATTCGTTCCAATAGCGAAGATACTGGCCAATTCATGGGTGACCACCACCACGGTGGAGCCCAGTCCTGCCTGAAGTTCGAGAATAAGATCATCCATGTGTTTGGCGCTGACCGGATCCAGGCCGGCTGAGGGCTCATCAAAAAACAGGATTTCCGGATCCTGGGCGATGGCCCTGGCCAGACCGGCCCTTTTGCGCATGCCGCCGCTGAGTTCGGCAGGGTAATAGTCTTCATAACCCGACAAGCCCACCAAGGCCAGCTTGAAGGCAACCAGTTCCCTGATTTGCTGAGGGGTCTGATCGGTGAACTGCTCCAGGGGCAGGGCCACATTTTCCGCAAGGGTCATGGAACTCCACAGGGCGCCGCCTTGGTACAGGACCCCCCAGCTTCGTACGATCTTCTTGCGTTCAGCCGGAGCGCAGGTCCAGAGATCCCGGCCTTGATAGGCGATGACCCCCTCCCGCGGCTGCTTGAGTCCGGTCAAAGATTTCAAGACCGTGCTTTTGCCGCTGCCGCTGCCGCCCATGATAATGAAAATATCGCCGCGCTTGATGTGAAAATTCACATCTTCCAGAATGACGGTCCGGCCGAAGGCCAGGCTCAAGCGGCTGACTTCTAAATGCGACTCGGACTGGACGGGTCGAGAGGGCATTATTCGCTCCGCGCTGTGCGCTTTTTTCGTCTTCTGAGAGATTGTTTCGCTTCGCTCGCAATGACGAGTTCTGATTCAAGGCCTTCAAATGCCCATACCATGGAAGAGAACCGCAAACAGACCGTCAACAGCAATAATGCACACAATCGAGGTCACCACGGCGGAGGTGGCGGCCAAACCCACGGCCGAAGCGCTTTTTCCCGAATACAGCCCCTGATAGCATCCGGCTGTTGCGATAATTATGCCAAAAACAAGGCTTTTGATCAATCCCAGCCAGATATTGGAGAGGGTCACCGCGTCCTTGGTTTGCTCGAGGTATTGAACAAAGGAAATATCGAACAATCCCACCCCGACCATGGAACCGCCCACAATACCCATCAAATCGGCGTAAAGGCACAACAGGGGCATCATGAAAATCAAAACAAGCATCCTGGGCAGTACCAAAAAATCCACCGGGGAAATTCCCATGGTCTGCAGGGCGTCGATTTCTTCATTTACACTCATGGTCCCCAGTTGAGCCGCGAAAGCCGCTCCGGTGCGTCCGGCCATGATGATGCCGGTCATGACCGCTCCCATTTCCCGAACCATGGCAATGCCCACAAGATCGGCCACATAGATCTGGGCCCCGAAGGTTTTGAGTTGGACCGCTCCCACAAAAGCAAGAATGAGCCCCACCAGGAGACTGAGCAGTGACACAATGGGCAGGGCCTGGCTGCCGCATGCATGGAGCAGAACAGGAAGTTCCTGCTTCCTGAAGTTCAGTTGTCCCTGCAAAAGGGACAGGAATGAAGCAATGATCCGGAGGCAGAATGCAAAGAGCTGGAGAAGTGTCTGCCGGGAGTTGACGGCCATCCGGCCGAGATTGAAAAACAGGGAGCCTGCTTCTTCCTGCCGAGGACCGGCTGAAGCCGGTGCTTGGGCTGCTGCCAGTTTGACCAGTCTGGCAATTCCCTGAGGCAGGGCCCGGCTGGACAGGGTCAGGCCCGCAGAGTCGCATTTCCGGCTAAAATTGACCAAATAGGCGGGCAGGCGGCTGTCCCAGGACTGCACTTTGCTGCAGTCGATGGTCACCTGTCTGATTCGGTCTTTGTGCTTGTTGATTTCAGGCCAGGTCCCCTCCACAGTGGGAAAATCAGACGCCTCATCCAGGAAGCCGCTGAAGTTCAGCAGCAATTCCTGGTCATCAAGCCATTGCAGCTGCAGTATTTTCGGCCCCGGAGCAGGCGATGCTTTTGCTCTTTCATTCATAATTCAGCGCTGGACCTTCGATCAATCATGAAAACACATGAGCCGTGTGACTGCTCTCCGACATTGACGGCTGCTCCGGGATGCTGCTATACAGTCGCAACCCGCCGCACAAAATCGACAGCTCAATTTTTACACTAGGCGGCCACACAAATCAACAGGAGTCACCCCATGCGGGTTTGCATTGTGGGATCCGGATATGTCGGCCTGGTCACCGCCGCCTGTCTGGCGGAAATGGGCAATCATATTGTCTGCGTTGATATCAACGCCCAGGTGATCGACACGCTGCAAAAAGGGCAGGTCCATATTTATGAGCCAGGTCTGGAAGAACTCCTGCAGCGCAATCAAGCAGCCGGACGCCTTGAATTCACCACAGATTTGAGCAGGGGCCTGCGCCAGGCCTTGTTCTGCTTTCTCTGCGTGAGTACTCCGGCCGGAGAAGACGGTTCCTGCGATCTGTCCGCAATCCGTCAGGTAGCCGGAGCCATCGGCGATAACCTGCAGGACTACGTCATTGTTGTCAATAAATCCACTGTACCGGTGGGAACAGCCGATCTGGTTCAGGAGATTATTTCCCGGAAACTGCAGGCCCGCGGCGCTGCAATTGAATTCGATGTGATTTCCAATCCGGAATTCTTGAAAGAAGGGGATGCGGTCAATGATTTCCTGAAACCGGATCGGGTCATCGTGGGCACAGACAATGAGCGGCCGGCGGAACTCTTGAAAATCCTGTACGCCCCTTTTGCCAGGAGTCGGGAGAAGTTGATGATTGTCGGGGTGCGCAGCGCTGAGATGATCAAGTATGCTGCGAATTGCATTCTGGCAACCAAGATTTCCTTTATCAACGAAATCGCCAATCTCTGTGAACGGGTCGGCGCCGACGTGCGCGACGTTCGGAGGGGAATCGGTGCGGATCGACGTATCGGGTATGAGTTTATCTATCCCGGGGCCGGATATGGCGGCTCCTGTTTTCCAAAAGATGTCCGGGCCCTGATCGATACCGCAGAAAAATCCGGATTTCAGCCGCGGCTCCTCCAGGCGGTGCACGCGGTCAATGAAGACCAGAAGCTGGTGCTCCCCCGGAAAATTGAGAATTATTTCCGCGCCCAGGGCGGTGTTCAGGGAAAGGTGCTCGCCCTCTGGGGGCTGTCTTTCAAGGCCAATACCGATGATATGCGCGAAGCGTCATCCCTGTCTCTGGTCAATTACTTGAGCGCCAAAGGCATGCGTATCCGGGCCTATGATCCAGAGGCCACACACAGGGCCCGGGCTGTTTTTCAGGACAACGAAATGGTGCAGGTGCTTGAAAATGAATATCAGGCCCTGGAGGGAAGTCAGGCTCTCGCGGTGATCACTGAATGGAACCAGTTCAGGACCCCGGATTTCGAGCGGATTAAAAAGACCTTGAGCGCACCGCTCATTTTTGACGGCAGAAACCTTTACGATCCAAAATTTCTCGCGGCCCAGGGTTTTGCCTATTTCTGCATCGGCACACAGGCCGAAGGCCTGTGAAGCGCCTGTTTAAGGACTCCCAATAAAAAAACCCCGATGTGTCTCGGGGTTTTTTGTATGAGCTTTTGTGCGGCCTCTGATCAGTCCAAGGCGAGTTGTCCCATGCAGCTGCGGATTTGGAGTTCCTGCAGAACCGCCCGTTCATATTCAAGGCTGTAGCTCTGTATCTGCTCAACCCCATTATCCATGTATTTTTCAAGATATTGCGTTTCTTCCCAAAAATCCAAAAGATCGTCATCCGGCATGGATTTGATTTGATCCACTAAATTCAAGTCCTTAAAATACGGAAAAAATTGGGCCATTAACCATTTTCCTCCTCAAAATGTGTTTTCCTGCAAACACGGAAATTATGACTGAGAATTGCCGAATTTGCAACAACTTCTTTCAATGATTTTATAATTCTAAATCAACAAATATATTCAATGCTTGTCGATCCCAAAATCCTCAAAAAAATCCTGAAAGCGGATGCGGAGCCGATCCATATCAGCAAAAGCGGAACCGGAACTCAGGCCCTTTTGAGCCAGGCCCTGCTCCAAAAAGGCGAAAATGTAGTTCTGGTGGTTCCCGATCAGAACAGTCTGGATGAAATCAAAAGCCTGCTGCAGCTTTTTTCCACAACACAAGCCGCTTCCTCTTTCTGGGAACGTGAATGGGTTTTTTTCCCGGCCTTTTCCGCAAAAAAATTCAGAGCGGCGGACTGGTCGCAGCGAATGGCATCGCTGTTCACCCTTCAGGAGAGCAGACAGGCCATGGGCGTTGTTGTGACCCTGGATAATCTCCTGCCCTTCTGGCCCCCCAAAAAAATTCTCAACCAGGAATACCTCTTTTTGATCAGAGGCGAAGTCTTCGCCCCGGAGGATATTCTGGATAAAACCATTGTCTGGGGATATGAGCGGGTTTCCATGATCACCCGGCCCGGTGAAATTTCGGTTCGGGGGGATATTTTCGATATTTTCCCTCCCGGGTATGAGCATCCCCTACGCCTGGAATTTTTTGGAGATATCCTGGAAAATCTCCGCCAATTCACCGTCTTGAATCAACGCTCCATTGACACGCTGCAAGAGACGATTGTCCTGCCGGTCTCGCCGAATATTCAAGAGCCCGGCCAGCAGCAGGAAGCGAAAGAATACTGGAATCATCTCTGGAAAATAGGGGGGTTGGACAAACAGACCAAGACCTTTCTGGAGCATCAGCTCGAAACCGGAGAGCTTGCCTGCTGGCCGGGACTTTTTTATCCGGACAGCGTGCCACTGCATGACTGGCTGCCGGACGATGCTCGATACTTTCTGTTCAATGCCGACCAGATACGCTCCAGACTCGAAGAGAGCATTCAGGACTGGAGGGCTCTGTTTGACTTAGAAGAGCATAATGAAAATCGAATCTGGCCTGAAGAGGCTGTGATTCAGTCGGTGGCCCGGGCGCGACAGACCTGGATCGGCAAGAAACAGATCCATTTTACACAACTCCCTCTCGGGGACAGATCTTCGGCCCTTGCTTTGGATGAAAGACAGCACCGCTCTTTTCAGGATTTGTTCTGGAAGCCTGAACAGAAAAAAAGACCCTGGCAGACATTGGTGCGGCATTTGAAAGAATGGGAGCGCACCCAGAGACAAACCATCCTGGCCTTTCACAACGCCAGAGCCAGAGAGAAGTTTCTCCGGCTTCTTGAGGATGAAGATATTGAGATCGGATTGGAGTATCGCCCGGAGCGCAGCGGTTTGTATGCCTTGATCGGTTCCCTGCAGCACGGGCATGAGCTCAAGTGGAATCAGATGCTCCTGCTTGCCGATCGCATCCTCCAGCCGCAACAGGACAGCCGGGCGGCCCGGGATGTTCAGCATGACTTCAAGGGCCTGAAAAAGCTTGAAGAAATAGTTCCTGAGGACCTCCTGATCCATCGAGACTACGGACTGGGGCGATTTACCGGCTTAACCCGGCTGCAGCTGAACAATGTCGGGAATGATTATCTGATGATCGACTATGCCGGAGGGGACAAGCTCTATGTTCCGGTGGATCAGCTCAAGCGTGTTCAGCGTTACAAAGGCGGGGAAGAAGCCGCACCGGCCCTGGATCGACTGGGCGGCGTCAAATGGTTCAATACCAAAAAACGGGTGCAAAAAGCCCTGGAAACCATCGCCCATGACCTCGTGGAAATGTATGCCTCCCGGAAACTGGCCAAAAGGTATGCCTATGATACGGATACCGAGTTTTTGAAGGATTTTGAGGCCTCTTTTGCTTTTGAAGAAACCATAGATCAGGAAAAAGCCATTGCCGACGTCCTGCAGGATATGGACAATCCAGAACCAATGGATCGGCTCGTCTGCGGCGACGCCGGCTTCGGAAAGACGGAAGTGGCCATGCGGGCCGCATTTAAAGCCGTTGCCTCCGGAAAACAGGTGGCTCTCTTGTGCCCGACGACAATCCTGGCTGAACAGCATTACCAGAACTTCAAACTGCGCATGGAGGATTTTTCAATCAATGTCGCCATGGTCAGCAGATTCGTCTCCAAACCCAGACAAAAGGAAGTTCTCGAAGCTGCACAGAAGGGGATGGTGGATATTTTGATTGGAACCCACAGACTGCTTTCACAAGATGTGCTGCTGCCCAATCTCGGCCTGTTCATTCTGGATGAAGAACAGCGATTCGGCGTTCGGCACAAGGAACGCTTGAAGACCCTCAGAACAAATATCGATGTTTTGACTTTGACCGCGACCCCGATCCCACGGACCCTGCAGCTTTCCCTGTCCGGCATCAGACAGCTGAGCATCATTGAAAGCCCACCCCGGGAACGTAAGGAAGTGCAGACATCCATCATTGAACGCCGGCCGGATCAGTTGCGAAAAATACTGGAACGGGAGCTGAAGCGCTCCGGGCAGGTCTTCTGGGTCTTCAACAAAGTGAAAGGGCTGGAGCGGGTCAAGGAATTCGTTCAGGATCTGGCTCCTGAGGCCAGGGTGAGCATGGCCCATGGACGGATGCCGGAAAAAACCCTGGAAGAGACCATGCATCGTTTTTTACAGGGCGAAGTGGATATCCTGGTTTCCACGTCCATCGTGGAGTCCGGTCTCGATTTCCCCCGGGCCAACACGCTCATAGTGGATCAGGCCCAGATGTTCGGCCTGGGACAGCTCTATCAACTCCGGGGACGGGTCGGTCGCTCCAAGGATCAGGCCTTCGCCTATTTTGTCGTCCCGGATACCGACAGACTGGGCGATGCCGCTCGAAAACGACTGCAGACCATCCTGGACCTTGATTTTTGGGGAGCCGGCTTTCAAGTGGCCATGGAAGATCTTCGGCTCAGGGGAGCCGGGAATATTCTCGGGGAAGTCCAATCCGGGAATATCAATAAAGTGGGGCTGGATCTGTATTTGGAAATGCTGGAACAAGAAGTGCGCAAGCTCCAGGGAAAACCGGAGCCCCTGGAAAGCGATCCGGAACTCCAAATCAGTTTTGAGGCGAACATCCCGTCGGATTATGTCCCGGACAGCAAGCAGCGGCTCTCTTTTTACAAGGCCCTCTCCGCCGCCGGAAGCAGGGAGCAGCTGCAGCGCTGGCATGAAGAATTCACCGATCGTTTCGGCCTCCCCCCGGAGCCGGTGGTGAATCTCTTCGCGGTTTTCGGGCTCAAACAGCAGGCGGCACGCCTCGGGGTTGAAAAAGCCGAATTGTATCAGAATCGAGTGATTGTGAAGTGGAGTGAAGACAAACCTTCACCCCTGAGTCCTGAGAAATTTGTGGACTGGTTGCAGGTTCATCAAAAACAGGTTACATTTTCCCCTCCAGCGAAATTGGAGTTGCGATTTGCCGACAAAACACGTATTGCTGAATCTCTTGAACAGGTCAGGCAAACCCTGGAGGACCTCTAATATCAGAGTTCTTTACAGTACGTTAAAATTTGAAACCATTATTTTAGTTTGTTAAGTTTAACGGTCAAAACAGTGGTATGAAGTCTGAGGTGTAAGATGTGCAAGGCAAAGAAAAGAAAAAATCTGCTCCCGGCTTTATGTTTTTTCCTGTGTGTGGGGAGCCTTATCTTGTGCAGCCTCCCGCAGAACGCGCACAGCAAACTTGTGGACCGCATTCTGGCTGTAGTCAACGGGGAAGTGATCACCCGCTACGAATTCGAACAATATCTCAAGGTTTCCAGCCGTTTCAATGAGAATCTTCCTGAAGACCTGGAAATGATTGAAAGCGAGGAGGCCAAGCTTCAGATTCTGGACCAGATGATCAATGAAATCCTCGTTGAACAGGAAGCCCGGCGCTTTGAAATCGATGTAGGGGCTTCGGATCTCGAAGCCTTTATTGATCAATACAAAAAGGACAACGAACTGGATGATGCCGCCTTCGCTAAGGAATTGAAGAAGCAGGGCCTGAGTCTGGAGGATTACAAAGAAAAGATTGCCCGGGATATCAAGAAGAATCAAGTGATCAATACCATGATCCGGCAGAAAGTCGTGGTCACCGAGGAAGAAGAACGGCAGTATTATGAAAACCACCCGGAGCAGTTCAAGCAGCCCAAGCAGGTCCGTTTACGGCTTTTATTGGTCGGCAGCCGTGATCTTATTGAAACATTACGGCAGGATATTGTCTCGGGCTCCATATCCTTTGCCCAGGCGGCCAAAGAGCATTCAATAGGACCGGGCGCCGAGCAGGGAGGCGACATGGGAGTTCTGGAATGGAACGACCTCGGTCCGGACTGGAAACAGGCCCTTTCCGACTTGGAAGAAGGAGAACTCAGTGAGATCTTTGAATTGCGGGGCCATTTTGCGCTCTTGTCTCCTGAATCCATCAACATGGAGAACACCGTCCCCTTTGCCGAGGCCCAAGATTCCATTCAAAAAATTCTCTATACCGAAAAGCTCAATAATCGTTTTCATGAATACATTTCCCAGCTCCGTTCAAAGGCGGTGCTGGATATCAAGCTTTGAACCGGAAAAATTGCACCCAAAAAGGTGCAATTTTTTGAGGGGAGACAATGGATTTTAAGGAACTGGGACACTTTTTAAGAACAGAACGCGAAAAGCAGGGCCTGAGTATTTCCGATGTCCATGAGCGGATTAAAATTGGTCCGTCAAGCGTCGAAGCCATTGAAGCCGGCGACCATGAAAATCTTCCCCATATGGTCTATTATAAGGGTTTCGTTCGCAATTACGCTGTTCTTCTCGGCCTGGACCCGGCTGAATGCCTCAAGGCCTTTGAAGAGTCCGATGACCTTTCTCTGGAAGAGTCCGCGGATCAATCAGACACGACTCTTGAATCCGAGGCCATTTCCGAAGAGTTTGCCGATGGAGGCGGCCGGAAAAAAAGACATTGGCTTTCCATGGTCATCACCCTCTGCCTGCTCATTTTGCTGGGCTGGCTCTTGAGCAAGCTCTTCCTGTCCGCCCCTTCCGTTCCCACTGAAGAGAGGGGGCCTGTCCCGGACTCCGGCCAGGAAGAGATGCTGCAGCCGGAAACCGGTGTTCAGCCGCCAGAGGTCCCGGACAATGAAAATCAGCCTGTGATCAGCGAATCCGAACAAGTTCCGCAGGCCGGAAGCACGGAACCCCCTGGTCAGGACATTGAACCTCGTTCGGAAGCTGAGTCTGAGCCCTTGAATACAGCTGAGACCCAGCCCGACAGTGCATCCGAAACTGAAGCTGCGGATTTGGAAGCATCTGCAGAAGGAACTCAAGTATCCGAGACGCAGGAAGAGGAGCCGCCGGCTGCCCCTCCGGACCGGCAGACCTTGCAAATTTCCGCTTCCGAGGCCTGTTGGTTGAGCGCCTCCATGGACGACCGGGAAAGGGACATCTACCTCCGGCCTGGAGAATCCATTACCCTGCATTTTGAAGAGGAACTTGCGGTCAAGCTTGGCAATGCCGGAGGCGTTTCCCTGGTCTATAACGGTGAACCCTATGCCCTCCAGGCGGATTCAGGCGAAGTCCTGACCCTCACCTTGCCATGAATCGTACAGCCTATGCCCAGGGAAGCGTTTACCGAAGAAGCTCTTGTTCTCAAACTCGGACAATTCAAGGAAGCTGATTGCTGGGTCCGCTTTTTCACTCCTACCCACGGCGTCCTGACCGGTTTTGCCTTCGGCGGTCTCAAAAGCCGAAAACGCTTTTCCGGTTGTCTGGATCCCTTAAGCCGGGTCTTGCTGACCGTCGCCTCCGATCGTTTTGGACGTTATTTGACCCTGTGTGAGGGTTCCCTGATCAACCGCTTCCCCTCCCTGCATTTGAATATGCCCAGATGGGGAATGGCCGTGAATTGCATCAAATTCCTGGAGGCCTCCCATATCGGAACCGAGAAGGCCGGCGGAATATTTGATTTCACCTGTAAGACCCTGCAGCTTCTGGATACCCAGGAATCTGTACCGCCGTATGTCCCCTTGCTGTACAGGGCTGGTTTGACCTCTCAGTACGGGTACGTACCCAATCTGTCCCAATGCTCCCAGTGCCACCGAACGATACGACCCGGAGAAGACGTCTTTTTCCTTGTCTCCCAAGGCAGGATAATCTGCCGAAAGTGCTGCCCAAACGGCGGCAGAGGGGAGCGCCTGCGTTCCGATCTGGCCTTTTTTCTTCTCCGACTGTTCACAGCCGAGCCGGAGGAATGGACCAACCTGCATTTTCCAAATCAATCGAGTCAAAAGATCCTGCAAGTTATCGATAGATATGTACAGGCGCATATCGGCCTGGTCTGGCTTCAGGGTAGATTTCAAGCGACGTGAAATAAGAGCAAAAGGAGTCTGAGCATGCATTTTCAGGAGGTGATGTTACAACTGCAGAAATTCTGGGCCAATTATGGTTGTGTTCTGCATCAACCCTACGATCTTGAAGTCGGTGCGGGAACCAACCACCCGGCCACCACTCTGCGGGTCATCGGCCCGGAGCCCTGGAAAACCGCCTATGTTCAGCCTTCACGGCGGCCGGCCGACGGACGCTACGGAGAAAATCCGAATCGTCTGCAGCATTATTATCAATTTCAGGTTATTTTGAAACCGGCTCCGGAAAATACCCATGAAATCTTTTTGCAGTCCCTGTTCGCCCTGGGGGTGGACCCCAAAAAGCATGACATCCGTTTTGTGGAAGACGACTGGGAATCACCGACCCTGGGCGCCTGGGGCCTGGGATGGGAAATCTGGCTGGACGGCATGGAGATCACCCAGTTCACCTATTTCCAACAGGTCGGGGGTATTGATCTGAATCCGGTCAGCCTGGAATTGACCTATGGACTGGAACGGATCTGCATGTACCTGCAGGGCAGGGAGTCCGTCTATGATCTCACCTGGAATGATCAGTGCACCTATGGGGATATCCATCATCGCAGCGAGGTGGAGCATTCCACCTATAATTTTGAAATCAGCACCCCGGACATGCTTTTTTCCTTTTTTAATCAATGCGAGGCGGAATGCAAAAAGCTCTGCGACAAGGGCCTGCCCTGGCCGGCCTATGATTTTTGTTTGAAATGCTCCCACCTGTTCAATCTGCTGGATGCCAGGGGGGCGATCTCCATCACGGAGCGAACGGGATACATCGGCAGGGTCCGGCACCTCGCCTCCTCAGTAGCTGCTTTATATGCCCGGCAACGAAAGGATATGGGCTACCCGCTGTGTAAAGTTTCCGCTTGAAGTCAAAGCAAGCATTGTCTGCAGTTCACTGCCGTTATTGTTCCGAATGCACAAAATCTGAAGCCTGCAAAAAAGGAAGAGATATGTCGCGGTTTGTTTTTGAAATCGGTATGGAAGAAATGCCGGCGGGGTTTCTCCCCGACCTGGAAAAAGATATCAAGACCCTGTTCACCGAACAGCTCGCTGAAAATTATATTCCCTGTTCGGGCCTCGAGACTGCTTCCACCCCCAGGCGTCTGGTGCTGGATGTTCAGGACTTGGCCCCCAGGCAGAGCGAACGGGAGGAACTGCTCGTCGGACCCCCGAAAAACAGGGCCTACGACGAACAGGGCGCCTTGAACAAGGCCGGACAGGGCTTTGTCCGCAGTAAGGAGGTTCGAGAAGAGGACCTTTTCATTCACTCCACGGAAAAGGGGGACTATCTCGCGGTCCGCAAAAAGGTCGGAGGGGCGGACACTTTGTCCAGCCTTCCGGCGATCTGTCAAACCGTGCTCAAAAAATTGCCCTTTCCCAAAAAAATGCGCTGGGAGGAAAGCGCCTTTCTTTTCGGCCGTCCGATTCGCTGGTTGCTGGCCCTTCTGGACGATGCCGTGGTTCCGGTCTGCATTGCCTCCAAGACCGCCGGAACTATCACTTATGGACATCGCGTCCTGGGTCCGGGACCCTGGGAGATCCCCGAGGCCGGCGCCTATTTTGAGATCATCGCCGCAAAGGGACGGGTCGCCTTGGGGATTCAAAAACGGTCCGACGCCATTCAAAAGCAGGGCGATCAGCTGGCGGCGGCAAAAGGAGGCCGGGTGGTCTGGAAAAAAGACCTCCTCCAGGAGGTTGCCTGCCTCGTGGAATACCCCAAGCCGGTTCTCGGCCGGTTCGACGAAAAATTTCTGGATATCCCCCGGGAAGTGCTTTTGACCTGTATGGAAAGCCATCAAAAATGCTTCGGCCTGGAAGATGCAAAAGGCCGGCTTCTGCCCTATTTTCTGACGACCTTGAATCTTGAGCCGGACGATTTGGAGCTTGTCAGGAGGGGCTGGGAACGGGTCCTGCGGGCCAGGCTGGAAGACGCCGCCTTTTTCTGGAAGGCCGATTCCGGCGTCAGCCTGGAACAATGGCGTGAGGAGTTGAACAAGGTGGTCTTTCTGGGGCCTCTGGGCAGCATGGGAGACAAGGCGGATCGCCTGGCCGGTCTGGCAGCCTTGATTGCCGATCGCCTGGCGCCTGACCTCAAGGATGAGCTTCGTCGGGCCGCGCAGTTGGCCAAAACCGATCTCGTTTCGGAAATGGTCGGAGAATTCGCCACCCTGCAGGGCATTATGGGCAGTATCTATGCCGAGCAAAAGGGAGAAGCAGAAGCCGTCAGCCGGGCGATTCTGGAACAGTATCTCCCGGTGGGGCATGAAAGCCCGGTTCCGGAAAGCCGCATCGGAGCCCTGCTGGCCTTCACCGATAAACTCGACAATCTGGTCGGCTGCTTCGGTCTGAACATGATTCCCAGCGGGACCCAGGACCCGTATGCCCTGCGCCGTCAGGCCCTCGGCATTATCCGAATTGTCTTTGAACATGGTCTGCGCTTTTCACTTCCCGAATTCATAGACAAGGCCCAGTCCGTCTACGGCGATACGGCCTGGAAACTGGATGAAGGCCCCGCAAAATTGCGCTTGCTTGACTTTTTCGGACAACGCCTGAAAGTCTATTTTACGGATCTTGGTTTTGACACCCGGATGGTCGAGGCCATCATCGGCACTGGGATCGAGGACGTCCTGTCTCTGAAAAAACGGCTCCTGGCCTTGAAAACATTCAGCCTGGAGCCGGGATTCGAACAATCCGTGCTCACCTTCAAGCGGGCCGCCAACATCATCCGCAAGCAGGGCGAAGCAGCAGGCGATGCCTTGAGCGGGAATTTTGATCAGGACATGGTGCTAGAACCAGAAGAACAGGCCCTGGCCGACCGAATCCGTGACCTGGCACCGGAATGGGACAGCCTCTGGCAGGAGGAAAAGTATCCGCAGCTATTTGCTCTGCTTGGCGAACTGCGTCCTGTGGTGGACAATTTCTTCGATCAGGTCATGGTGATGGCCGAGGACCCGGCCCTGCGGCGCAACCGATTGAACATGCTCCTGTCCCTGGTCAACCGCTTGAACCGGCTGGCGGACTTCAATGCCCTGCAGATCTGAGTGTGGACAGCAGGCTGAGGTCCGAGGCGTTGAGCTGCAGATCGTGGATGAGGTCGGTGTTGATCACCGCCATTAAGGCCTGGTAGAATTGGGAGAGAACAAAAAATGTCGAGGCCAGGACGAAAACGCGCCAGCGGTTCCTGATGGCCAGAGCCATGGGGGGATCCTGTAGAATTTTGGATCTCTTATTTTTTTGTCTTAACAATCAGAAATCGCGATTCGAAAATCAAAAATTCAATAGCCGGTTTTTCCGGACCGGTCAATCACGGCTGGTGCGCCGGTTTGATTTGCAGCTTTTAATCTGCAATAAATCGGAACCCTTTTCAAAAATTCCCATCAATGATGTCTGGATTGCAGCTTCCTGCACCGGGGTCGGATTTCGGAAAGAACATCGAACGTTCCAGCATCCGAACATCTTTCATTCTTCCAGTTCCAAATGCGTGGAGAGAAAGGCCATGATATCCTTCATGGCGATGACCCCTGAAAGTTTTCCCTGGTCAACGACCATCAACCGGCTGTTTCCGGTACGGTTCATGATGTTCATGGCGTCCATCATGTCGGTGTCGCTGCTCACGGTGTTATCCTCGGAGCAGCCTGCAGCCAGTTCACCCACGGTGCGCCGGTCCCATTCCTCACGATCCAGCTCCTTGACCAGCCTGCTGGTAACACAGCCCTGCAGCTTGCCGTCGTCCACAACCGGAAACATTTTGAAGTGGTACTTGTACATGTATTCTTCCACCAGCTGTCTGACAGTCAGGGAGGAGGGGACCGTCACCGGCTCTTCCCGCAAGTGCCGGGAGACCTTCCGGCCTTGGAGGGTGCGTCGCAGGAGAAGCTGTTTGTAGGCCATATGGGCGGTGCCCCGGATGAACAGGCCGACGATGACGTACCACATCCCGCCTACGACGCGACCGGTGAGCATGTTCAATATCCCGAGGACAATCAGCACGATGCCGAAAAAACCCCCGATGGTGGAGACCGTTTTTGTGGCCTGTTGGAGGTTGCCTTTCCATTTCCAGATGGCGGACCGCAGGATCCGTCCGCCGTCCAGGGGGAAGGCGGGCAGCATATTGAAAATTGCGACCACCCAATTGATCAGGGCCAGATAGCCGATCAGGCCGTTGACATGGTCCGACCAGCCCCACTGCCGTCCAAGCTGGAGAATTCCGGCAAAGATGAAGCCCAGGACAACACTTGAAATCGGACCGGCAACCGCCACCTGGAACTCGATCTTGGGATTGGGCGGCTCGTCATGCATCTCGGACACCCCGCCGAACAGGAACAGGGTGATGCCGTGCATGGGCATGCCGTAGCTTCTGGCCAGGAAGGAATGCCAGAATTCGTGGAAGATGATCGACAGAAACAGGCCGATGGCCCCCAGGCCGCCCATGATCCAGTAGGTGGCGGTCGAGAGTTCGGGATACTGTTGCGGGAAAAACCCCGAGGCCAGGGACCAGGTCACCAGGAAGGCGATGACCAGCCAGCTCAAATCGATACTGACGTCAAAACCGAACAGGCTGAACAGCTTGAAGCGTTTTCCGAACATAAAAAATCCTTTAGCGCAGGGTGATAAGCCAATAGTTGATACCCAGGGAAAAAATGACCATATATCCACAATCAGACCTTGTCTGATTGTGGATATCAGTCGCAGAGCACGCTCATAAGGTCCTTGAGTTCCGGATCCAGTGTTTTCCGTCGCTCCCAAGTGTGATGCAGAGGGGTGAGGGCGATACGTCCCCTGATGATGCCGGGCATGTACCCGGATTTTTCCTCATAAAGCGCATTCACGGCCGCCACGCCCAATTTGCCGGCCAGGGTCCGATCCCCGGCCGTGGGGGCTCCCCCGCGCTGCAGATGGCCGAGGACACAGACTTTGGTTTCAAAGCCCGTATTGTTTTCCACGTCTTTGGCCAGTTCAACACTGTGGCCGGGGCGGCCGGCCTCGGAGACAACGATGATGGCGCTTTTTTTGCCCAGGCTGAAGCTCTTTTTGAGGCGGGAGCACAGCTCGTCAGTGTTTTTGGGCTCTTCCGGAATGACCAGTTGTTCGGCCCCGCCGCTGATTCCGCTTTCCAGAGCGATGAAGCCGGTGTTCCGTCCCATGACCTCAAGAAAAAACACCCGCTCATGGGACAGAGCCGTGTCCCTGATTCGGTCGACGGCCTCCAGGGCGCAGTTGACGGCGGTGTCAAAGCCGATGGTCTGGTCGGTGCCGAAGACGTCATTGTCAATGGTTCCGGGTAATCCCTGAATTTTCAGGCCGTACTCGTTCTGGAGCAGGGTGCCGCCCTGGAAGGATCCCTCGCCGCCGATGACGATCAATCCTTCAAGACCGTGCCGTTCGAGGGTCAGGGCTGCTTTTTCCCGGCCCTGCCTGGTTTTGAATTCCTCACTGCGGGCCGTCCCCAGAATGGTTCCGCCCAGGTGGATAATATTGGCCACGGTCCGCCGGTCAAGGACTTGGGTTTCATCATTGATGAGCCCGGTAAAGCCGCGATTGATGCCCACAACATCCATATCCCGAGCGTGAGCCGCTCTGACGGCCGCTCTGATGCAGGCGTTCATGCCGGGGGCATCGCCGCCGCTGGTCAAGATACCGATGTGTTTCATGATTCGAACCGTGTTTTGGCTTTCTGCAGGGCATCTTTCATGGATTCCAGCGCGAGTTCGGCGCCTGTGCGCAGTTCGCCCCAGGCGTCTTCACCGGCTTTCTGCAACTTGTCCAGGGTATCTGACAGTTCGTCCCGTCTGGCCTGGAAGCGCTCGATTTGGGCCTGCACATCTTCTCTGTATTCCATTTCCGCTAGTTTGGCCTGCAGCTGCAGCTTTTCCAATCTGGCATTCAAGTCCGCGATTCTGCTTTCCAGCTGTTCAATATAATCTTGTCGTTTCATGCTTGCTCCTTTTTCTAATTATACGAAGTTATAATCTTTTTTTAAGTATATATTTTCCTGGGGTTTCATTGCGCTAGCCTTGACGGCAGGCGGGTCAAGCGCAAAAGATACACTTAGGCATCAAACCAATGGAACCCCCTCCGCCCGGCATGCATGACTTCCTGGAGCAGGGCTCGCCCTCGCATTCCTCCTGATGCAGGGCAATGGTATCCCGGGCCGGTTTCCCGTGCTACTGCTCTTGATACAGACTTTCTTCAGGATTTTCTGGACATTTTTTGTGTTTCTTTCCATTTTTGAGGCATTAACCGCTAGAATCCGTAATTGCTGCCGTCAACGATATCCGCTCCCGCCTGGCGCATCTTGTCCAGGGCCTGCCGGCTTCCTTCAGGGCTCACGGCCCGGGTGGCCGTCAGCAGCAGTTCGACCTCAAAGCCGTAGGCTCTGGCATCAAGCACTGTGGCCAGCACACAGATATCCTGGGCCAGGCCTCCCACCCAGATCCTGCCGACCCTATCTCGCTGAAGACGCTTCTGGAAACCTGTTTGGTCGAAAACCGAGTTCTGATCCTGATCGAAACGGGTCCCTTTGGTGATCTTGACCACAGTCTTGAGCAGCATCAGGTCAGGATGGAATTCGGCTCCCGGGGAATCCTGCCTACAGTGCGGCGGATAGGGGCCTCCTTCGCTTTGGAAGCTGACATGACCCTCTGGATGCCAGTCCCGGGAGGCATATACCGGGATGTCTTTGTCAAGAGCGGCCTGGATCCATTTGTTCAGGACCGGAACGACCTGATCCCCGTTCTCGATGGCCAGAGCCCCGCCCGGGCAGAAGTCGTTCTGGACATCCACAACAACCAGACCGTCACCTTGCTGGAGATAGTCTCGCGGTCTCATTATCGTCTGCTCCTATCACCTATGGAAGAGTGGAATATACTGATCCAAAGCCGGCTACGCCCGCAACCCGAGGGTTCACAGTTCACAGTTAAGAAAAGAAGGAAGTCCTTGCGTAGACCAAATTTGTACTTCTCAATTTCTTCCTCTTCAAACCGTGAACCGTGAACCTGGAACCGTGAACCATATATGACAATGACTTCAACTGCTTCGGAGCAACACATTGTCTTGTTTTCTATGACAGAGATTAACCGATAAGTCTAAAGAAGGCACAAGGTCTGAATGAGTTTACAGTATGACCCATAAACAGGATCGGATCAAGTGGAAGAAAGGGTATTTTTCGGGGATTTTCCCGAATACAGCCTGCTTTGTCTTGAAGGGAGACAGAGCCTGTGCTAATCACGGAAACATCGGATCAGAGATACGGTGCAACCAGTAACAAACAATTGGAATGCTCATGCCCAAACAGGACAAACCAGCACCAGACAAGCACAATGAGGCTCCAGCACACGCCCACGCCAAATCAGCCGATGAAGTCCTTCAGGACTTCGGTGTCGATCCCAAAAACGGACTAAGCCGCCGGGAAGCCGAGCAGCAGTTGGAAAGATACGGCCCAAACAAGCTCAGGCAAGCCAGGACCCGAAGCGCCTGGTGGATTTTTCTGGATCAGTTCAAGAGCATGGTCATTATTGTTCTGGTCATCGCCGGGTGTATTGCCTTCACCTTCCAGCACTGGGCCGAAGGCCTGGCCATCGCGGCCGTGCTCCTGGTCAACGCCGGCATCGGATTTTTCACGGAATATAAAGCCATCAGATCCATGGAGGCTCTCCGGGCCATGGGCGGGGACACCATCCGCATCCGCCGGGAAGGCGAGGAGCAGGAACTCGAGGTCGAATTCCTGGTGGGGGGCGACATCGTCATCTTTGAAGGCGGTGATCTGGTCCCTGCGGATATTCGTTTGATCGAATCGAACAATGTGCGGGTCAATGAATCCGCCCTGACCGGGGAGTCCCTGCCGGTGCGCAAAACGGTAGAAGCGGTGGAAGCGGACGCCGCCCTGGCCGAGCGGACCTGCATGCTGTACAAAGGGACCACCCTGACAGAGGGATCAGGAGAAGGCTTGGTGGCGGGAACAGGGATGCATACCGAATTGGGACGCATCTCAGCCCTGGCTGAAACCGCGGAGGAAGAATCGACCCCCCTTCAAAAACGACTTGATCAACTGGGCCGCCGCTTGGCCTGGATCACGCTGATCGTTGCCGCGGTCGTTGCGCTGGTGGGTCTGCTGGCCGGACAGGACCCTGGCCGAATGATCGAGACCGCCATCGCCCTGGGAGTAGCGGCTATACCGGAAGGGCTGCCTATTGTGGCCACCCTGGCCCTGGCCCGGGGCATGCACCTCATGGCCCGGCGCAGCGCCCTTATCAACAAATTGCCTGCGGTGGAGACCCTGGGGGCGACCAAAATCATCTTTACCGACAAAACCGGAACCCTGACCGAAAACCAGATGACCCTGCACCGGGTCAACACTTTCGCCGGAGACTTTGAACTCGATGAGACCTCAGGCACAGTCCAGGGCGAGGGTGGAACGGAAAACCAGTTGCTTCGACGGATTCTCGAAGTGGGTGTTCTGTGCAGCAACGCCTCTCTGCAGGATCTGGACAAGGACGACATTCCTGATGAAGAGCAGGGTGATCCCACGGAAACGGCCCTGCTGCGAAGCGGCCTCATGTTCGATCTGGATCGCAGCCGTCTGCTTCGGGAGAAGCCGGAGGAAAAGGAAATCCCTTTTGATCCCGAAGAGATGATGATGGCCACCTATCACCGAAGTTCCCAGGGCTTGGAAATCGCGGTCAAAGGCGCCCCGAGCCGGGTTCTTAAGGCCTGTACGCACTTTGTCCGGGACTTTGACGGAAATGAATCCTCCCTGGATGAAGAACAGCGCCGCCAATGGAACGAACAGGCCGAGCATTTGGCTGAAGAGGGGCTCCGGGTTCTGGCACTAGCCGATAAGACAGCCCGGTCTCTGGAAGAGGAGCCGTATAGCGAACTGCGTTTTCTGGGGCTTATCGGCCTGTTCGATCCGCCGCGACAGGATGTTCGCCAGGCCATTGCCGAGTGTCAAAGCGCCGGGATCAGGGTGGTTATGGTCACCGGGGACCAGCCGGCCACGGCCGCGGCTATTGCCCGGCAGACCGGCCTGGTGCAGAACCGCCAGCCCAGGGTCCTTCACGGCCGGGAACTCAAAGATCCGGCGGATATGATTCCGGAGGAGCGGCAGCGCATACAAGAGACCGATGTTTTTGCCCGGGTCAGCCCGGAGCAGAAACTGAACCTGGTGAAGCTCTTTCAGGAGGAGCGGCAGACGGTGGCCATGACCGGAGACGGGGTAAACGACGCCCCGGCGCTGAAAAAGGCGGACATCGGGGTGGCCATGGGCCGGCGGGGCACCGATGCCGCCCGCCAGGTGGCGGACATGGTTTTGCAAAACGACGCCTTTGCCTCGATTGTCGCGGCCGTCCGGCAGGGCCGGATCATCTTCAGCAATATCCGCAAGTCGGTGATGTTCATGCTTTGCACCAATGTGGCGGAAGTCATGGCCGTGGCCGCGGCTTCCGCAGCGGGCGGTTTTTCTCATTTTCCTCTTCCGCTCCTGCCTTTGCAGATCCTGTATCTCAACGTGATTACCGATGTCTTCCCGGCCATTGCCCTGGGCATGGGAGAGGGTGAACCGAACATGATGCAGCGCGAACCCAGGCCGCAATCCGAGCCAGTTTTGACCCGGGGCCACTGGAGCGCCGTGGCCGGATGGGCCGTGCTGCTGGCGGGCTCGGTCCTGGGAAGTCTGGCCATTGCTTTGTATGTGCTCGATTTCGAGCCCCTGCAGGCCGTGACCGTCTCCTTTCTGACCCTGGGGTTTTCCAAGTTGTGGTTCGTCTACAATCTGCGCAACCCGGACACAAGCTTTTTTGAAAACGATATTATTAAAAATCCCTATATCCTGGGATCAATTGGCTTGTGTTCCCTGTTGCTTTTGGCTGCGGTCTTTGTGCCCGGTCTTTCGGATGTCCTGAAAACCCGGATCCCGGACTGGTCCGGCTGGTTGCTCTTGCTGGGCATGAGCCTGCTGCCCTTTGTGCTTGGGCAGTTGATTCTGATGGGACGGAAACGATACGCCGGGAAATAGCCTGCGCGCTTATAGAAATCGAAATCGAAATCGTTATCGAAATCGGGGTCGAAATCGGGGTCGACCGATATGAAATTTACTATGAACATATCGATTTCGATAGCGATTTCGATTGAAGTTCTTTCAACGGTGATTTTTAGGGGGGGGATGACTCGTCTCATTGCGTGATGAGCATTGTCTGTGGAAAGGTGAGAGCCTTTAGACTTATCGGTTCATCTCTCGTATGAAACTTGATTTTTCTTACTCCGTCACCCCGGCGTAGGCCGGGGTCCAGCTTTTTCAGTCTGGATTCCGGCTCCCGGATCGGGGTCCGGGACAGGCCCCGCCGGAATGACGGAGAAGGTGACTCGTTTCTTTTTCGATCAAACTGGACGTCTGCGGCCAGCGGCAGGGCTGTCATAGAAAACAAGACGATGTGTTGCTCCGAAGCAGTTGAAGTCATTGTCGAATATGGTTCACGGGTTCAGGTTCACGGTTCACGGTTTGAAGAGGAAGAAATTGAGAAGTACAAATTTGGTCTACGCAAGGACTTCCTTATTTTCTTAACTATGAACTGTGAACTGTGAACCCTCGGGTTGCGGGCTAGCCAGCTTTGAAATTTAGGGACCCACTTCCTCCAGGGCCTGCTGCAGGGCTTGTGTTTCAATGGGCTTGGGCAGGTGGCAGTCGAAACCCTGTCCCAGGAGACGCTCCGCATCCTCATTGAGGGCATAGGCCGTCAGAGCGATGACCGGGATGGCGGGATCGACGCCTGGCGGCGGGTCATGCCTGATAATGCGCAGGGCCGCTTCTCCATCCAGATTGGGCATGCGGATATCCATAAGCACCAGATCAAAGCGCTCTTGAGCCAGAGCCTCCAGGGCCTGCCGGCCGTCTTCGACCAGGACCGCGCTATGGCCGAGCTCCTGGAGCAGCTCCCGGATGTAGATCTGGTTCATCCGGCTGTCTTCAGCCACCAGGATACGCCGGGGGGTGTAGCTTGTGTGTGCCGCTTCGCGATCAGAATCCGGGCGGGTGTTTTCTGTGTCCACTGCAAAATCCACGGCCACATAAAAGGTGGTGCCCGCATCCTGGCTGCTGCTAAAGGCGAGATTGCCGTTCATCATCTGAATGTAATGCTTGCAGATGGACAGGCCCAGACCGGAGCCGCCGTATTGATGCTGCGTCTGTGCATTGCCTTGTTCAAAGGGTTCGAAGAGATGTTTTTGATCTGCTTCCGGTATGCCGATGCCGGTGTCCTCAATGGTAAACAGCAGCGAAGCCCTACCGGTTGCAGAGCCCCTGTCCAGGTGGTCTACCGTCACCTCCACACGGCCTTCATTCGTAAACTTCAGGGCATTGCTGATGAGGTTTTCCAGAACCTGCCGCAGCCGGCAGGCATCCCCGATCAAAGCCTTGGGAATGTCAGGGCTGACCCGGGTCTTGAAATGAATCCCCTTTTCCCTGGCCAGGGTCCGGAGAGGGAAGAAAGTGGCTTTGAGGCAGTTACGAAGCGAAAAAGGCTCCGGGGAGAGCTGTGCTTTGTCTGATTCGATCCTGGAGATATCAATGATGTCGTTGATGATGACCAGGAGATGATCGGCGGATTGCCTGGCCAGATCCAGAAACTTTTTGACGGCCGGCTGGTTGGACTGTTTGTCCGCCAGCTCGAGCATGCCCTTGACTCCGTTCAGGGGCGTTCGGATCTCGTGGCTCATATTGGCCAGAAATTCGCTCTTGACCCGACTGGCGGCCCTGGCTTCATCCTTGGCTTGAATCAAGTCGGTGATGTTCGTGATGGTCTGCACCGCTCCGGTGATTGTTTCCTGTCCGATACGAATCGGGGCCGCATGGGTCAAAACATGTAGGGGCTCTTCGCTGTCCTTGGGATAGAACAGAAATTCCTCTTTGACAATGGTCTCGCCCCGCAGGGCCCGGTACCCCACAAGTTCCTGCACAGGGATTGCGCTGCCGTCCAGGCGCCGCATCCTGAAATGCTTGATCCGCTCCTCAGCAGGCAGGGTTTGGACCTCAGGCAGGGAAAAGCCGATCAGCTTCTCAGCCGCTGGATTGAGGTAGGTGATTTCATGGCTTTGATTGAAGAGCACAGAGGGAATGGCGGCGGAATGCAAAGCGGCTTGCAGCTCGCCGGCCCGGCGGCGGGCCTTTTCTTCCGCTTTCCGGCAGGTTTCTGCCTGTCGCCGGAGTTGGACCATGAGTTCGGGAATGTTCGGATACCGGGCCGACAATTCAGGATGGGTTGCAAAAATTTCCCCGATCAGGCCCTGCAAACTCGCAACAGTGCTTTCCAGTTCATCGGACATGGCTGTTTTCTCCATGGAGTTAAACGCTTTAATCCGGGAAAATCCGGAAAAAGCGTCAATGCAGGGTCAATTGTCAAAGAGGGCTCGGCCTGGGCCTATCCCCTGATTTGAAGTTCAGCAAAGACCGGGAGATGGTCTGACACGTTTCGGGTTTCCTTGTCCATGGGAACCAGAACCCTGATCGGCTGCCAGTGTTGGCTCACAAAAATATGATCCAAACGTAGCACAGGATAGAAAGAAAAAAAAGTCGCTTTGGGATATCCTGATTTTTGGGCGGGAACCTGCACATCACGCAGCCGTCCGGTCAGATTCCGATAAATCCTTGAGCGGATTCCGGCATTGATGTCTCCGCAAAAAATAAGGGGCGTCTCGTGGGGCAACCCTCCAAGCCAATCCGGCCCCAGGAGCTTATCCATCTGAAAATTCCGCTCTTTGACCCTGAGCCCCAGGTGAGTATTTACAATCCAGACCTCGCCCAGTGGGGATTCGATAAGGGCCAGCATGGCCCCTCGTTGTTCGCTGCCCGGACGGTTGGCATCACCAGGAAGCAGGTCCTGTTTCATTTCAAGGATGGGGTAGCGGCTCAAAAGGGCCAGGCCGTATTGTTCCGATCCCGAGGCCTGCACAGGAAAAAAACTGTACTCCATATGCTGATAGTCTGCGAGGTACCGGGCCTGATCAAGGCCGCTGCTCCGCAGTTTACCGTGATCCACCTCCTGGAGGGCGATGATATCCGCGTCAAAGGCCTGGATGGTTTCAGCGGTTTTCCGGGGATGTACCTTGCCGTCCATATGCAGGCAGCTGTGAATGTTGTAGCTGAGGACCTTCAGGCTGGTCCGATGCTTCTGCGCGGCTGGTGGGCGGGAGCTTTGCTTCCCGGTTTGGAGCAATTCCAGGGCATGAGCCCGGAGATCCAGGGGCCGCAGATATTCGCGCTCCTCATAGACCATATTCGGCAGGAGCACGAATCCCCGGGTCTCTTCAAAGCCGGGCCCGCCGTGCGCCCCGTTCTCAATGGAAAAAGAAAGTGGGGTCTGATGCACAGACCAGCCTGAGAGCACGAGATCACCGGCGTTTTCGTGCAAACAGAGTCTTTTGAGATCCGCAGCGGCCTCCTGCAAAAAGGGATGGCCGCTTCCGAGAATCTCGGCCGCATCCCTGTCCAGGTCAAAAAAGCCATGTCTGTTGCAGGCCGCGACATCCCCGTTATCCTGGAATAAAATCAGGGGGATGTCCGCGCTCTGCACGAGTTCCCGGGCGAATTGCCGCCGTTCTTCTCCGGATATCGGAACAGGCAGGTAGACATGCCCCACCGGTCCCATGGTGGTCACGGCAAGCTGATTCACGGCCTGTTTATCTGCTGCGTGTTTTCGGATCCGGTTCGTGAATTGCAAAAGCAGGTCCCTGGCCCGGAGATAGGCGGTTTCTATCTCGGACTGCAGAAAAAGGGGGTGAGGGGCTGCAATCAGGCCTTGCCTGACTGCTGTCTCTAAGACGGCCTGTTCCACCGTGCGGCCGGTTTCAGAGCGGTAACTCCTCACGAACTCCTGTCCATGGTCGGAATAGACCAACAGGCGATAGGCCCGGCAATCGGAGCGAAGCGCCGTTCGGTAGATGTCTTTGATCACCCCGTCGATTCCCTGGAGGGTCCAGTGGGCGAAGTGTGAATCCGGACCACGTCGATGGGCCTGCTCGTCGTAGCCCATCAGATTGGCATGAACCACCGGCACCCCCCTGGCCACATCCATTTTGACCCGGAACCGGATCAATTCCCGGAGCATGATACAGATAAAAACCCGGGTGGGAATGAATTTCAGCTCCTTGGCCAGATTTTTGCCTGAGACAATCCCCCGGAAAAAATCGCTGCTCGAAAGCAGCATTTCCAGTCCGGCCACGCCGAATATCCGCAAAAACTTCGGTAAGTGGAGCAGGACGAGGAAAAACAGTTTGAAGGGATTGGTGGAGCGCAGCAGCGATTGCAGGTTCATGGTCTGGGCGCAATACCTGGCTTCCCCGGCCCCGGCTGTATACACATTGGCGTAGGAGCTTCCACCGGACAGCAAAGGCCGCTCCCCGGAGGCCGTCAACTGTCCGGCAATATGTTCGGCGGCATCCGCGGAATACATGGCGAATCGTTTGTTTTCCTTTCTGTCGATGAATTCAAAGGCGGGCACGGCGGTTTTCCGGCCGAAAAAGAGCTCTCCCTGTACTGCCGGCGTGGTCGACGGCAGTCCGGAATACAGGGGCCGGAGTGAAAATAAGTGCTGTTGCATCAGGGCGTTGAGAAAAGGCAGGCTGTAGCTGTTCGAAGCTTTCCGGAACTGGGAATAGGAAAGGCCGTCCACCTGGATCAAGACCACTCCAGGTTCAACAGCGTCTTCCGGTGAGGAGGGCAAACCCAGAAGACGCAGGGACCATTCGCTTCTGGACAGTCTTTTGCGGAAACCGCGGAAAAAGGTTTGAATCCTAGCGATCAAGGCTTGGCCTTTTGCTTCCCGGGGGATATGGGATTGAAGATTTAAGATTGAAGATTGAACATTGCTGAATATAAAAAAATCAAAAAGTTATAACAAACATATCGAATATTTTTTGGGATCAGGTCCCTATCTTCTATTCGGAACAACCGGGTAGTGAAGGGAGCCTGATCCCTGTTTGCTTTCCAAGTCCTGCTTTTACTGCTTGAGGGGCACCGTCAGAAAATTTTTCTGCCCCTGCCGATTGACATGAAGCATGAGCACTCCGGATTCCTTCTTGGCGGCCCGCAGGGCCTGCTTGAATTCTTCTATGGAGTCCACGCCTGCGCCGTTGGCCTTCAGGATGACGTCGCCCCGCTTGAGGCCGTTTTCAGCCGCCAGACCCTCAGGATGCACTTTGACCACCAGGAGTCCCTGATCGCTCTGGAGGCCAAGGGATTGGGCTTCACGCATACTCAAAGGCTTCAGGCCGATACCCAGGGCCATATCTTCTTCATCCTTCATGGACTTTTGCGTCCTCTGCTCTTCCATTTCCTGCCCCCGGTCCCCCAGGGTCACCCGGACCTGCCGGGTCTGTCCCTGGTCCCGGAGGGTCATGTTCACTTTCTCGTTCGGCGCCAGGTTCCCGATTTTTCTGGTCAATTCCCGGCTGTCTGCTATATCCTCGCCGTTGAGCTTCAAAATGACGGAACCCGAAGTGATTCCGGCTTGATCAGCCGGGCTTTCCGGCTGGACCGAGGCGACAAGAGCGCCTGTGGCCTTGTCCATGCCCATGGCCTGAGCCATCTGCTCGTCCACATCCTGCAGGGTGATGCCCAGCCAGCCGCGTTTCACCCGCTGATATTTCTTGAGCTGGGTGACCACCTCCCTGACCAGAGAACTGGGCACGGCAAAACCGATACCCTGTCCGGCGGCCACAATGGCCGTATTGATACCTACGACTTCGGCCTTGGTATTCAAAAGCGGACCGCCGCTGTTTCCGGGATTGATCGAGGCGTCGGTCTGCAGAAAGTCATCGTAGGGACCGGCCCCGATAACCCGGCCCTTGGCGCTGAGGATGCCGGCGGTGACCGTGTATTTGAGCCCGAAGGGGTTGCCGATGGCCACCACCCATTCACCGATGTCGATGGCGTCCGATCCCTTCAAGGCCAGGGTGGGCAAATTTTCGGCATCGATTTTCAACAGGGCCAGATCCGTGGCCGGATCCTGCCCGACAACTTCAGCATCATACGGATCTTCCCGTCCCTGGATGTTGACTTTGATTTTTTCGGCTTGAGACACGACGTGATTGTTGGTCACGATGTAGCCGTCACTGGACCAGATCATGCCTGAGCCAAGAGATTTTTGTTTTCGCGGCTTGGGAACCCCGCCGAAAAAACGTTCAAAAAATTCATGCAGCGGACTGTCTTCAGAAAGCTGCTTCCCTGGTGTGGCCATCTTGACCGCGCTGATATTGACGACAGCTGGGGCGGCTTTATCCGCAACATCGGTAAAGTCAGGGGGCGCTGATTTTGCAAGAGAAACGCCCGACAATACGATCAATGCCACAAGTATGAAGACGCGTTTCATCATAAGTTTCATCATAATGACTCCTTTGGGTTGCTGTTCTGTACTTTGTCATCATCCATTCCTGTTGTATGATACCCTGATTTATTCATCTTCCAAGGGTGAACTTTGGGGGAGTTTCCTTGACTTTTCCTTTGTGCTGCTGCAGAGCATGGGCGATTTACGAGGCGGCCAGGACCGTGCCTCCCGGGGTATGGAGGATCAGATTTACGGGTGTGAACAGAAGGTACAAGATTGAGAAATGGGGGATGTTGAAAAATTTTCCATGCCAGCTTGAAACGGATCCGCAAAATGCCCTTGCGGGAATCGTACGTGCCATGCTTGCGATAGTCATGTTCAAAGGCCATGGAGAAAGCCTCAAATTGTTTTTTTGCCGGAGCGCAGCCACTTGCGCAACCCAAGCAGGCCGGCCGCGACCAGAACCAGCGTGGCCAGCATGGCGGCCAGGCTGGTGAGGTCCGGTTCCTGCAGGGAGGCCGCGATGCGGTCCGCGAGGATGACGATGGCGATGATCCCGGGCAGCAGGCCGATGATTGTGCCCAGGGCGAAATCCCGGAACCGGAGTTTGGAGACCCCGGCGATGAGGTTGATCACCGAAAAGGGGGCCACCGGGATGATCCGGAAGGCGATCACGGCCATGAGACCGGATTGGGACAATTTCTGGTTCAGGCGGTTGAGCAGTCCGCCGGTCAGGCGGCTCACACTCTCCTGTCCCAGCAGGCGCCCGAGGAGGAAGAGGAACAGAGCGCTCAGCTCCGCCCCGAGCAGGGCGTAGATCAGCCCCAACCAGGGGCCGAAAATGATCACTGTGGCGATGATCATCAGGGTCACGGGAAAGGAGACCAGCCCGCCCAGGACATAGGCGGCCGGGACCAGGATCGGGGCAAGGGGCTGGCGTTGGATCCAGGTTGCGGCGTCAAGGGCCGACTCCACGGTGAGCCAGCCGCTCAAGGGTGTCCAGCGCCAGAGAATGGCCAGGCAGAGAAGGGCGGCAAGGAGCAGCAGGACTTTTCTCAGCTGCCTGAAGGCGGAGCGCTTCTGCCGGGGGCCAAGAAAATAGTCCGTCAGTTCGTCCGGCTCCAGGGGTTTTTCCGGGTCCAGAAGTTCGGATTCCGGGACCCATTGCTCCACCTCCTCCGGGATTTCGTCGACAAGGGGCACCAGGGTCCTCTCCCCCTGACGCAGGGATTCCACCGCACCAAGCACCGAGCCCTCAGTCGCGATGGCCCGGTCCACGGTTTGGCTGTCCAGCCCGAGATGTTCGGCCAGGAGGCGGGTGCGGAAGGCGGCGATGCCTTTGGCCCGCTCCGAGCCCCGGTCGGCGGCCAGGGCCAGGTCGCATTCCGAATCCAGCCCCAGAGAGCGGTTGCTGCAATTGGAAGAGCCCACCCGGAGCAGATGCTCGTCCACGATCAGGACCTTGGCGTGAACCATGAGGTTTAGTTCGGGATCGGCAGCGATCCGGGGAAAGTAGACTTCGAGTCGCTGCTGTTGGTCGGCCTGGCGCAATTTCTTCAAAATCCGGCTGCGCAGTACGTCCATGGTGTACTGCTCCAGCCAGCCGCCGGACTGTTTCGGGAGCACCAGGAGCACATCCGGTCCGTCCCGTTCCCGGAGGCGCTCGCACAGGGCCTCACCGATGCGATAGGAACTCAGGTACTGATTTTCGATGTAGATGCAGCGGCGGGCCGCGGCAATGCCCTCCAGATAGAGCCTTTCCACTTCCCGCACTTCGGGACGGCCCTTGTAGGCGGATTGGGTCCGGGCCACGGCCACCTCCACCTCGAAAAAATCAGGCCTGATCGCTTCCGGCCATAGAGCGGCTCCGGGTTGTTGTCCCGTATCGCGGGGCGGGGTCCCCATGGCCCGTTTCCAGCGTTCCCTGGCCAATTCACCCAGGACCGCGGCCGCCTCCCCGTCCACCATCATCTGAACGTCGTGAAACGGCCCGTAGGTCTGGCCCTCCGGATCCTTTCGTCCGGCATCGTCCGGGCGATGCTCCGGGGTGTCCCAGCGGCGCTTGGTCAGGTCCAGACCCCCGGCAAAGGCCAGGGAATCGTCGATGACCACCAGCTTCTGATGCTGGGAGGCGCCCACCGGGTGCTCCCCGTCCAGGCAGAAGTGGACGTTGCGCCGGGTGCTCCATTGGAGCTTGTAACGGGGAAAGAACTCGCGCTCCATGGCGTAGATCATGGCAAAATCCCAACAGAGCAGGTAGATCTTGAGCTCCGGTTTGTCGTGGCTCAGGCGGTTCAAGAGCTTGCCCAGCCGGATCGGATAGCCGCCGTGATTCCCGTCCCGGATCAGCTCCAGTTCGCTGTGCAGATCCCAGCCGACGATCAGGATGGAGCGGCGGGCCCGGCGCAGGGCCTCGTGCACCGCCCGAAAGTAGGCTTGACCGTCGACGAGCATTGCGGCGCGCCTGGCCCTGGCCAGTTTCCAGCAGTTGTATCCGGGGGTGAAAAACGAAGAAGATTGGGATGAAGAGCTCATAGCAGTGAGTAACCGTGATACACATGAATTTCGACGCCTCGGAGGCGCGCAGTCCAGCCATTCATACAGGGGATATACAACAAAGACAAGATAGGATAGAACCGAATGCGACGCAACGCTCGGCCGGAACCAAGCCGGAGGCATTTTCAGACGACAGCCCAGACGAGAAGGACCATGAAACGCATCAATCCCAAGTGGCTCGAGAGCATCCAGTCTATAGACAACCCCTATTTCACCCTGCAGCAG